>NZ_JQNK01000004.1:2500-203488 GCF_000745215.1 Methylosinus sp. PW1 | reverse complement strand
GGTTCGGCTCGGGGCCATAGCTCAGTTGGGAGAGCGCGTGCTTTGCAAGCATGAGGTCGTCGGTTCGATCCCCGTCTGGCTCCACCAGATGCGCGGATCGCCGAAGACGGCGTCGCAAACGTCCTTGAAACAAGTTTCCGCATTTCGACGCGCTGTCGAAATGCGTGTGTCTGTCATCGTGAAAAGGAAATGCATCCGATCTCTTCGATCGAACGGGAACGTTCGACGAGGGACGAGCAACCAGCAAGTGGGCGCCGCGTGACCGCAGCGCTCTCGGATGTGTTTGAAGCAAACTGGTCTTTCTATCGATGCAAATCTCTTCTCGAAAGGGAAGGGAGCCGCTGCCGAGCGGTGGGCATCGATAATGAGAGCGATCAAGTGCCTTAAGGGTATTCGGTGGATGCCTTGGCGCTGAGAGGCGATGAAGGACGTGGTACGCTGCGATAAGCCGTGGGGAGCTGCGAACAAGCTTTGATCCGCGGATTTCCGAATGGGGGAACCCACCTTCGATCTCTGTTATTCCGAGGAAATCTCTGGCCTGCACAAAGGCTAAGAGGTTTTCGTGCGGTTTTGGAAGTCTCCAAGACGCATGTCCTCGGACTAACAGAGATCATGAGAAGGTATTTGTATCTGAATCCATAGGATACAAAAGCAAACCCGGGGAACTGAAACATCTAAGTACCCGGAGGAAAGGACATCAACGAGACTCCGTTAGTAGTGGCGAGCGAACGCGGACCAGGCCAGTTCTTTTGTGTTTCTAATCAGAACCGATTGGAAAGTCGGGCCGTAGTGGGTGATAGCCCCGTATGGATTTCGAAGCACAAGAGACATGAGTAGGGCGGGACACGTGCAATCCTGTCTGAAGATGGGGAGACCACTCTCCAAGCCTAAGTACTCCTCAGCGACCGATAGTGAAAACCAGTACCGTGAGGGAAGGGTGAAAGCACCCGACGAGGGGAGTGAAACAGTTCCTGAAACCGGATACCTACCAAACAGTAGGAGCCCAAGGTTCGTCCTGGGTGACTGCGTACCTTTTGTATAATGGGTCAGCGACTTAAAGTAACGAGCAAGCTTAAGCCGATAGGCGTAGGCGCAGCGAAAGCGAGTCTGAACAGGGCGTTCAGTTCGTTGCTTTAGACCCGAAACCGAGTGATCTAGCCATGAGCAGGTTGAAGGTGCAGTAACATGCACTGGAGGACCGAACCGGTGTCTGTTGAAATAGACTCGGATGACTTGTGGTTAGGGGTGAAAGGCCAAACAAACTCGGAAATAGCTGGTTCTCCGCGAAAGCTATTTGGTAGCGCCTCGCACGAATACTCCAGGGGGTAGAGCACTGGATGGGCTAGGGGGTCCCACAGACTTACCAAACCTAACCAAACTCCGAATACCTGGAAGTACTATGCGGGAGACACACAGTGGGGTGCTAACGTCCATTGTGGAGAGGGAAACAACCCAGACCAACAGCTAAGGCCCCCAATTCGTGGCTAAGTGGGACAAGGATGTAGAAATCCCAAAACAACCAGGAGGTTGGCTTAGAAGCAGCCATCCTTTAAAGAAAGCGTAACAGCTCACTGGTCTAAATAAGGGTTTCCGCGCCGAAGATGTACCGGGGCTCAAGCCACGAGCCGAAGCTTTGGGCTCACCGCAAGGTGAGCGGTAGCGGAGCGTTCCGTAAGCCCGTGAAGGGACAGCCGTGAGGCATCCTGGAGGTATCGGAAGTGCGAATGCTGACATGAGTAACGAGAAACACTGTGAAAGACAGTGTCGCCGAAAGTCCAAGGGTTCCTGCGTAAAGTTAATCTTCGCAGGGTTAGCCGGCCCCTAAGGCGAGGCCGAAAGGCGTAGTCGATGGGAACCACGTTAATAATCGTGGGCCAGCAGGTGGTGACGCGTGGGGTAAATCGTTCGGACTTACTGGATTGTCCGGGCGGTGAACCCGCGCCAGGAAATAGCCCCTGCATCAGACCGTACCCGAAACCGACACAGGTGGACAGGTAGAGTATACCAAGGCGCTTGAGAGAATGACGCTGAAGGAACTCGGCAATTTACCTCCGTAACTTCGGAATAAGGAGGCCTTCCGTTCGCGCAAGCGGGCGGGGAGGGGCACAGACCAGGGGGTGGCAACTGTTTACCAAAAACACAGGGCTCTGCGAAATCGCAAGATGACGTATAGGGTCTGACGCCTGCCCGGTGCCGGAAGGTTAAGAGGAGGAGTGCAAGCTCTGAATTGAAGCCCCGGTAAACGGCGGCCGTAAATATAACGGTCCTAAGGTAGCGAAATTCCTTGTCGGGTAAGTTCCGACCTGCACGAATGGCGTAATGACTTCCCCGCTGTCTCCAGCGTCAGCTCAGTGAAATTGAATTCCCCGTGAAGATGCGGGGTTCCTGCGGTCAGACGGAAAGACCCCGTGCACCTTTACTGTAACTTTGCACTGGCATTCGTGTCGGCATGTGTAGGATAGGTGGTAGGCGTTGAAGCATGGGCGCCAGCTCGTGTGGAGCCACCCTTGAAATACCACCCTTATCGTCATGGATGTCTAACCGCGCTCCGTCATCCGGGGCCGGGACAGTGCATGGTAGGCAGTTTGACTGGGGCGGTCGCCTCCCAAAGAGTAACGGAGGCGCGCGATGGTGGGCTCAGAGCGGTCGGAAATCGCTCGTCGAGTGCAATGGCATAAGCCTGCCTGACTGCGAGACAGACAAGTCGAGCAGAGACGAAAGTCGGTCATAGTGATCCGGTGGTCCCTCGTGGAAGGGCCATCGCTCAACGGATAAAAGGTACGCCGGGGATAACAGGCTGATAACCCCCAAGAGTCCATATCGACGGGGTTGTTTGGCACCTCGATGTCGGCTCATCACATCCTGGGGCTGGAGAAGGTCCCAAGGGTTCGGCTGTTCGCCGATTAAAGTGGTACGTGAGCTGGGTTCAGAACGTCGTGAGACAGTTCGGTCCCTATCTGCCGTGGGTGTCGGAGAATTGAGAGGATTTGTCCCTAGTACGAGAGGACCGGGATGAACATACCTCTGGTGGACCTGTTGTGGCGCCAGCCGCAGTGCAGGGTAGCTATGTATGGACGGGATAACCGCTGAATGCATCTAAGCGGGAAACCCACCTCGAAACGAGTTCTCCCTCGAGAGCCGTGGAAGACGACCACGTCGATAGGCCGGGTGTGGAAGCGCGGCGACGCGCGGAGCTTACCGGTACTAATAGCTCGATCGGCTTGATCGTTCTCATTAATCCATGCCCATCTCCCCAAAGATGGACGCGATCGAAAGACCAATCACAGTTTGCTTCATTCTTGCCCTTTGCCGGCCTGGTGGCCTCGGCGGAGCGATCAGACCCGATCCCATCCCGAACTCGGCCGTCAAACGCTTCAGCGCCAATGGTACTATGTCTCAAGACCTGGGAGAGTAGGTCGTCGCCAGGCCTGCAAAGGGCAAAAGTTTCCTTTTCCACGATGTGCGAATGGGGAGTGGCGAAAAGCGAGTAGACGATCTCTATTCGCCTTTCCCCACTCCCCTTTCTCGTCTTCCAGCCCTCTCCCATAAGAGGGCCGACGTCCTTGGCGCGGGGTGGAGCAGCCCGGTAGCTCGTCAGGCTCATAACCTGAAGGTCACAGGTTCAAATCCTGTCCCCGCAACCAACTCAAATTGCGATATTGCATCGCGCAGATTAGCCGCCCCAACCGGGCGGCTTTTTTGCGTCCGCAAGTTCAGACCAATGCCGATCCCCGCAACCAAGTTCTACGACTGTCTAATTCACGAAATTACGGTGCAGGATTCAAAATCATCCTGCCGTCGAAATTCGTGGCGCGAAACGGCCGCGACCGTCCGACGACCCACTCCATCTCCCGGTCCGCATAATGCGCAGATCCGAACTGCCCAGATTGGCCGGCAGCCATCTGCATCAGGCCCTCCGACTCGCGCCCCGGCGCGACGACCATGCGCGCATTCGCTCCCGAGCTCTTGCCCGCCTCCGCAAAGTAAAACCGGACACATTGCCTACATCCCGCAACGGGAACGCGCGGCATGTTCAGAACGGGAGCCAGCAACGGCATCGCAGCGGCAAGCGGATGGCGGATTTCGACCCGGTTCGCCTCTCCCCATCGAAGATCGTCGACAGGACGGCGACCATTGGACTGCGTCACACGCCGCGCGCTCTCCCTCAGCACGGCGCGCAAAAAATGCGGCCAATCGCGATGCGTGTCGCGATCCGGCAAAATTTCGGCCCGTCCGCTGTCGATAATGCGTTGCACGGGGACGTCCGCATTGCTCCAATCATAGACGAAGCTCGGCTCCAGCGCGCGGCATCGCGCCAAGAGCGGCGACAGAACGGCGTTGACCAGCGAGTTGCGGCTGTCAATCGGCATCGAAAATTGACCCCCGATCGGCGTTCAAAATTGACCCCCTTTTGGCGTAGGGCGGAACGCGAGCGCTCGCCCCGGCGGAGCTGGCGGGGTTGCGCAGCCGGGGCGAGTGCGTTTCGGTTCGCGATGTGATCGGGAAGCGTCAGGCGCGGTTCTTGAAGCGCCAGCTTTCGTTGCCGGTCTCGACGATGTCGCAATGGTGGGTGAGGCGATCGAGCAGCGCGCTGGTCATTTTCGCGTCGCCGAACACGCTCGGCCATTCGCCGAATGCGAGATTGGTAGTGATGATGATAGAGGTGCGTTCGTAGAGCCGGCTGATCAGATGGAAGAGCAATTGTCCGCCAGATTGCGCGAAGGGCAAGTAGCCGAGCTCGTCGAGTATGATGAAGTCCATTCTCGTGAGATATTCCGCGAAGCGTCCCTGACGACCTCCTCGCGCTTCGGTCTCGAGCCTGGTGACGAGTTCGACGGTGTTGAAGAAGCGGCCGCGTTTTCCAGCGCGAATGCAATTTCTTGCAATCGCTATCGAAAGATGGCTCTTCCCCGTACCGGTTCCACCGACGAAAACACAATTACGTTGTTGGTCGAGGAAGCCGCCGTTCGAGAGATCGCGCACCAACCCTTCATTGATCGGCGTACCGTTGAACTGGAAGCCGTCGAAGTCCTTCGCCAGCGGCAATTTGGCGATCGTCATCTGATATTTGATGGAGCGCGCGTGCTTTTCGGCGATTTCCGCCTCGAGAAGATCGCCGACGATGCGTGGCGGCTCATGCTGCCTCTTTATGCCACTCGACATCACCTCGTCATAGGCGTTCCTCATGCCGAAGAGCTTGAGCTCTCCCATGAGATCGAAGAGCTTGGTGCGTTCCATCAGCCTGTTCTCCTCAATTGATCATAGCGGGTGTTGATTTCCACTGAGAGCTGACCCAGGCAGCACGAGTTTTTCCACCGAGAACTGACCCATGTTCGAACCTTTCCCCCTCGACCGTCGTGGGGGACCTTGGAGTGATCGACATGGAGTTATTGAGCGTCATCCGACGCTGGCGATATCGGCAGGAGTTTTCGATCCGGGAGATTGCGCGACGCACGGGGCTGTCGCGCAATACGGTGCGCAAATACCTGCGCTCGGACAGCGTGGAGCCGGGGTTCGCCACGCCCGATCGACCGAGCCGGCTCGATCCGTTCGCCGACAAGCTGGCGCACATGCTGCGTCAGGAGGCCGCAAAATCGCGCAAGCAGAAGCGGACGGTCAAGCAGTTGCACGCGGATCTGGTCGCCCTCGGCTACGACGGCTCCTACAATCGCGTGGCGGCGTTCGCGCGCGAGTGGAAGGCGGCGCGGCATCGGGAGCAGCAGACCTGCGGGCGCGGCGCGTTCGTGCCGCTGACGTTTCTGCCCGGCGAGGCGTTCCAGTTCGACTGGTCGGAGGATTGGGCGATCATCGCGGGCGAGCGGACGAAGTTGCAGGTCGCCCAGTTCAAGCTCTCCTACAGCCGTGCGTTCTTCCTTCGCGCCTACCCGCAGCAGACGCATGAGATGCTCTTCGACGCCCACAACCACGCCTTCCGCGTGCTGGGCGGCGTGCCCCGGCGAGGCGTCTACGACAACATGCGCACCGCGATCGACAAGATCGGGCGTGGCAAAGAACGCCAGGTCAACGCCCGCTTCGCCGCGATGGTCAGCCACTTCCTGTTCGAGGCCGCATTCTGCAATCCGGCCTCCGGCTGGGAAAAGGGGCAAATCGAGAAGAACGTTCAGGATGCTCGTCATCGCCTCTGGCAGCCAATCCCGAGCTTTCCGTCGCTGGCGGCGCTCAACGACTGGCTGGAGGCGCGATGCCGCGAGCTGTGGGCCGAGATTCCGCACAGCGCGCAGCCGGGGACGATCGCGGAGGCTTGGCGCGAGGAGGTTCCGCAACTGATGCAGCCTCCGCGGCCATTCGACGGCTTCGTCGAACACACCAAGCGGGTCACGCCGACGTGCCTGATCCATCTGGACCGCAATCGCTACAGCGTGCCGGCTTCATTCGCCAATCGCCCCGTCAGCGTGCGGGTCTACCCTGAGCGCGTCGTCGTCGCCGCCGAGGGGCAGATCGTGTGCGAGCACGCCCGCGTCTTCGCCCGGTCGCATGACGACAAGAGCGTGACGGTCTACGACTGGCGGCATTATCTCTCCGTCATCCAGCGCAAGCCGGGCGCGCTGCGCAATGGCGCGCCCTTCGCGGAACTGCCGGTCGCCTTACGGACGCTGCAACAGCGCATGCTCGAGAAGCCGGGAGGCGACCGTGAGATGGTCGAGATTTTGGCTCTGGTCCTACAGCACGACGAGCAGGCCGTGCTGACCGCCGTCCAATTGGCGCTGGAGGCCGGCGCGCCGACCAAGACGCACATCTTGAACCTGTTGCATCGCTTGGTGGACGGCAAGCCGGTCGACGCGCCGCCCGTGAAACCGCCCAACGCGCTGACGCTCACCACCGAGCCGCAGGCCAATGTCGAGCGTTACGACGCGCTGCGCAAGGGTCGGGAGGCGCGCCATGCGTCATAATCCCGCCGCCGGCGCCATCGTCATCATGCTGCGCAGTCTCAAAATGCACGGCATGGCGCAAGCCGTCAGCGAGCTGACCGAGCAAGGCTCCCCGGCCTTCGAGGCCGCGCTGCCGATCCTGTCGCAACTCTTGAAGGCGGAAACCGCCGACCGGGAGGTGAGATCGATCGCCTACCAGCTCAAGTCCGCGCGGTTCCCGAACTATCGCGATCTCGCCGGCTTCGACTTCGCCAGCAGTGAGGTCAACGAGGCGCTCGCGCGCCAGCTTCATCGCTGCGAGTTCCTCGAGGATGCGCATAACGCCGTCCTGGTCGGGGGACCTGGCACGGGCAAGACGCATCTGGCGACAGCGATCGGCGTCCAGGCGATCGAGCATCACAGAAAGCGTGTGCGGTTCTTCTCCACCGTCGAGCTCGTAAACGCGCTCGAAGCCGAAAAGCACCAAGGCAAGTCGGGCCAAGTCGCGGCGCGGCTCGTTCATTCCGATCTCGTCATCCTCGATGAGCTCGGCTACCTGCCGTTCAGCGGCTCCGGCGGGGCGTTGCTGTTCCATCTGCTGAGCAAGCTCTACGAGCGAACCAGCGTCATCATCACGACGAATCTGAGCTTCGGCGAATGGGCCGCCGTCTTCGGGGACGCCAAGATGACGACGGCTCTGCTCGATCGCCTCACTCACCGCTGCCATATCCTCGAAACTGGAAACGACAGCTTCCGGTTCAAGGACAGCTCGGCGAAGGCGGACAAACCTGCAAAGGAAAAGACCAAAACTTGACGACCGACTGAGCCGCAAGCCATCTTCAACCCGGGTCACTTCTCAATGGAAATCCCGGGTCAAATCTCGACGGAAATCTACAGGCGCGATCATGCGCGTCGAAAACCATCTCCTGCGTCTCACGCGGATAGGCGCGAACGAAAGGCATGCGGCTGTGGCACAGACGCATGTGCGCCACCTTCACGGTCGTCGTCACGCCGTCGAGCACAACGATCTCGTGGCTCCAGTCGAACTGGTAGGCTTCGCCCGGCTCGAAGCTCAACGGCACATAGGCGGCCGCCGTCGCCGCGCCTTGCTCGCTGCGCCATTTGCGCGAGTAGCGACGCACAGCGTCATAGCCGCCCGCGTAGCCCAGGCCGCTCAGATCTTCGAAAATACGGATCAGGGTTAGCCGCTCGCGCGGCGCCTTCTTCTCGTTCTCCGCGAGAACCTCATCGAGCTTGTCCGACCAAGGCCCGAGCTTGGGAAACGGCTGATTGTCGCGCTCGTAAGCGAAGGACGTTGCCTCCGACCGCAGCGCCTTGCGGACCGTGTTCCGTGAAATGCCCAGATCGCGAGCGATCTCCTTGATCGTCTTGCCCTTGACGAAATGTTCGCGACGGATTCGTCCGATCGTCTCCACAATCAACATCCCCCACCACCCGCCGTTTCAACCAAAACGGGCGGACTGTCCGGACTTCACCAGAGGGGGTCAATTTTCAACGCCGATTCCCCTCGTATGGGGGTCAAACTTGCACGCCGAATAACAATCTAGGCCCTGAAAATCAGCGAACTGCCGGACATAGTCCAAGGCCGTCGACTGCGACGGGAACGAATCCGCCGATAACGCCGGGTCCAATAGGCCGAGGAAAGCGACTTGCTCTCCACGCGATTCGAGCAGCGATGCAATGGCCATGGCGATCGCCGCGCCAGCACTCCAACCGAGCAACAGATAGGAGCCGTGTGGCTGATTGTGCTGGATGAGCGCGACATAATCGGCGGCCATTTGCTCGATCGACACCGCTCGATAGCCCGGCTCGAGGAGATGCCGCGATTGCAGGCCGTAAACGGGCCGAACGGCTGCGACTCGTTTGGCGAGCGGCTGGTATCGAATGATCGAGCCGCCGGCCGGGTGAATGCAATAGAGCGGCGCGCGCGCCGGGCCGGCGCTCATGCGCACCAGCGGAGTCTGCATCTTTTCCTCGTCCGAGGAGATCAGCCGGGCGAGCTGCGCGACAGTCGGCGCGCGGAAAATCGCGGTGACGAACAATGTGCTGCAGAGGGAACGACGAATCCTCTCGACGAGCTTCATCCCCAAAATCGAGTTGCCGCCCAATTCGAAGAAATTATCGTCGACTCCGACGCGCTCGAGGCCGAGAATCTCCTTGAACTCTCGCAGGAGAATCCATTCCGTCGGGGTGCGCGGCGCGACATGGTCGTGGCGCGGTCGGGCGTCGAGATCGGGAGCCGGCAGCGCCTTGCGGTCGAGCTTGCCATTGGCCGTCAGCGGCAGCGCCGCCAGATAGACGTAAGTCGCCGGGATCATATAGTCCGGCAGAAGCCCCCGAAGATGTGTTCGTATATCCGACGGCTCCGCCTTTCGCTCGTCATTGCGAACCACATAGGCGACCAGCTGCTTGTCCCCCGAGCTGTCCTCACGCGCCAAAACGACCGCTTCCCGGATCGCTTCGTGCCGCCCGAGACACGACTCGATCTCGCCGAGCTCGATGCGGAAGCCGCGAATCTTCACCTGATGATCGATCCGCCCGAGGAACTCTATCGAGCCATCCGCTCGCCAGCGCGCCAGATCGCCTGTCCTGTAGAGCCGCTCCCCCGGATCGGCCGAAAACGGATCTTCGATGAAGCGCTCCGCGGTGACGTCTGGCCTGCCGAGATAGCCGCGCGCCAGACCTGCGCCCGCGATGCAGAGCTCGCCGGCGACGCCGATCGGAGTCGGTTCGCCATGTTCGTCGAGAATATATATTCGCGTGTTCGCGATCGGCCGGCCGAGCGGCTGAGATCGTTGCGCCACAATCTTTCCGCAGTCCACGAGCGAGGCGGACGACCATATGGTGGTTTCGGTCGGGCCATAGACGTTCCACACATCCGCCACCCGCTCGGCGATGCGGACGGCGAGCTCCATGGGGAGGGCCTCGCCTCCGCAAAGCGCCTTTTTCATTGCTTTTTCGCCGCGCCAACCGGAGTCGACGAGCATGCGCCACGTCGCCGGCGTCGCTTGCAGCGCGGTTGCCCCGTATTTCGAAATCAAATCGGCGATGCGCGCGGGATCGAGGCTATCCGCTCGTTCCGCAATTATGCTTCGAGCGCCGCACAGGAGCGGCAGGAACAGCTCCAATGCCGCTATGTCGAAAGCGATCGTCGTCGAGGCCAACATTCTGTCGGCGGTGTCCAGCCGCAGCAATTCGCGCATCGATGAAAGCAGATTCGTGCAGCTGCGATGCTCGACCATCACGCCCTTCGGTTTTCCCGTAGAGCCCGAGGTGTAGATGACATAGGCGAGGTTCTGCGGCTTCGCGCGGCGGCCGAGCGTTTCCGCGCCCTCGCCCGCGATCAGCTCCCGATCCGCGTCCAGCCGCAGGATCTGCGTCCCCACTGGAAGGCGATCCGCCAGACGCTCCTGCGTCAGCACCAAGCGCGGCGAGGCGTCGGCGATCATGTAGGCGAGACGCTCCGCCGGATAGTCCGGATCGAGCGGCAGATAGGCTCCGCCCGCTTTCAGAACGCCGAGCAGTCCCACCACCATCTCCAGCGAACGCTCGACACACAGACCCACGATCGCCTCCGGCCCGACGCCGAGCCGGACGAGATGGCGCGCCAGCCGGTTCGCTTGCGCGTTCAATTCGCCATAGGTGAGAGCGTCGTCGCGGAAGATCGCCGCCACAGCGTCGGGCGTGCGCTGCGCCTGCGCCTCGAACAGCTCGTGAACGCACAATTCGCGCGGAAATTCCGCCGACGTATCGTTCCAATCGATCAACAGCCGCCGACGTTCGGGCTCGCTCAGCATCGGCAACGCCCCGATGCGCGCCTGCGGATCGGCGACGATCCCCTCCAGCAGCCTGCGATAATGATCCGCCATGCGCGCGATCGTCGCCGGCTCGAACAGAGCGGCGGCGTATTCGATCGATGCGATCAGCCCGCCGTCGACCTCCGCGAGCTCCAAAGTGAGATCGAACTTCGACGTTCCGCTGTCCGCCGCCAGAGTCTCGATCCGCAGACCGGGCAGGGAAAACGCCCGCGCCGGCGCGTTCTGAAAGACGAACATCGCCTGAAACAGCGGACTGCGGCTCATGTCGCGCGCCGGCTGCAGCTCTTCCACAAGACGCTCGAAGGGAAGATCCTGATGCTCCTGCGCGCCCAGCGCCGCCTCGCGCACTCGCCTCAGAAGCTCGACGAAGCTCGGCTCGCCCGAGAGGTCCGCGCGCAAGACGAGCGTGTTGACGAAAAAGCCGATCAGCCCCTCGAGCTCCACGCGCCGTCGATTGGCCGTCGGCGCGCCGACGCAAATGTCCTTCTGCCCGCTGTAGCGCGACAGCAGAAGCTGAAACGCCGCCAGCAGAACCATGAACAGCGTCGCGCCCTGCTCCCGGGCGAGGCCCTTCAGCCGATCCGCGACCTTTGCCGGAATCTCGAAACGATGCACGCCGCCGGCGGAGTCCTGAACCGTCGGACGCGGATGGTCGGTCGGCAGCTCCAGAACCAAGGCCGCATCCGACAACGTCCGCCGCCAATAGGAGAGCTGGCGCTCCAACAGCTCGCCGCGCAGCCAGTCGCGCTGCCAGGCGGCGTAATCGGCATATTGGATGGGAAGCGGCGCGAGCGGCGACGGACGGCCGGCGATGCGCGCCTCGTAGAGCGCGGCGAACTCGCGCATCAGCACGTCGGTCGACCAGCCGTCGGACACAATGTGATGCAGCGTGAAGGCGACCACATGCTCGCGGGCTTGGGCCTCCCCGCCGACGCCGAGATCGATGACGAGGACGCGCAGCAGCGGACCCTGCGTCAGATCGAACGGCCGCCGCGCCTCCGCCTCGATGAGACGCCGCGCCTCGGCGGCGCGCGCCTCCGCTTCGAGACTGCTCAGATCGACGATGGGACAGGCAATCTCCAGCGAGGGCGCAACGATCTGCGCCGCCTCGCCATCGACAACCGAGAAGCGCGTCCGCAGCGCCTCGTGCCGCGCCACGATCGCATTTACCGCCCATGAAAATGCAGAGATGTTCAATGCGCCGATCAGCTTCAACGCCACAGGGATGACATAGGATGCCGCGCCCGAGCCGAACTGCTCCAGAAACCAGAGACGCTGTTGCGCGAACGACAATGGCGAATCAGATGCACGCGCGGCCGATCGTATCGGCGGCCCGTCCTCCGCGCGTGTTTGCGACAGGGCGACGATGAGACCGGCTTTATGCGCGGTCAAGGCCAGCTTGATGTCATCTGTGAGCGCCCCGACGGGAGCCTCGACCCGCAGGCAACCATCATCGAGGCGGACCAATATGCGTCGAGCATGGATCTCGCGCATGAGCTCCATAGCGTTCATATTTCGAATTCCTCGAAAGCGGCGGCCGGCGGAACTCGCTCGTCGTGCGACGGCTTCAGCGCCTTCATCAGATCCACGGTCTCTGCGAGGACCGCGAGCCTATCGTTCCGATACACGAGAGAAATCGGCAGAGCGACATTCAGGACGTTCGACACGCGCGCGACCAATTGCATCACGGTGAGCGAATGGCCGCCGAGCTCGAAGAAGCTATCGTCGACGCCGACGCGCTCGACGCCGAGCACATCCGCGAAGATGCGGCACAGCGTCTCTTCCGTCGGCGTGCGCGGCGCGACATAGTCCGCGCGCGATTGCGCGTCGGGATCGGGGTCCGGCAGCGCCTTGCGGTCGAGCTTGCCGCTCGCCGTCAGCGGCAGCGCCTCCAGACGAACGAAAAGCTGCGGAACCATATAATCCGGCAGCTCCCGCCGCAGCGCTATCTTCAGCGCGCCAAAGTCCAGCGCGCCCTCACTCGTCACATAGGCGGCGAGCCGCTTGTCGCCCGAGCCATCCGTCCATGCGAGCGCAACCGCCTCGCGCACATCGGGAAGACGTTGCAGCGCCGCCTCGATCTCGCCCAGCTCGATGCGAAAGCCGCGGATCTTCACCTGATGATCGAGCCGCCCGAGAAACTCGATATTGCCGTCCGCTCGCCAGCGCGCGAGATCGCCGGTGCGATACATCCGCTCCCCCGCGACAAAAGGATTCGCGACAAAGCGCTCGGCCGTCAGATCGGCGCGCCCGAGATAGCCGCGCGCGAGGCCGACGCCGCCGATGCATAATTCTCCGGCGACGCCGACCGGAACCGGCTCGAAACCCGCATCGAGAATATAGAGCTGAATATTCGAGATCGGCCGGCCGATCGGCACGCGCTCGCTATCGGCGTCCGGCGCGCATCGATAGGCGCTGACGTCGATCGAGGCTTCGGTCGGGCCGTAGAGATTGTGAAGCTCCGCCGTCGTGGCGGCATGAAAGCGCTGCGCCGCCGCAGCGGGAAGCTCCTCGCCGCTGCATATCACCCGCCGCAGCGAGCCGAGCGTCGCCATGTCGACGACGCTCGAGAAGGCCCGCAGCATCGACGGCACGAAATGCAGCGTCGTGACGCTATGGCGTTGGATGAGCTCCGCCAAGCGCGCAGGCTCGCGATGATCGTCCGGCGCCGCCAGCGCGAGGCGCGCGCCGGCCTGCAGCGGCCAGAAAAACTCCCATGCCGAGACGTCGAAGCCGAACGGCGTCTTCTGCAGGACCGTATCCTCTGCCGTCAGGCCATAGCGCTTCTGCATCCAATCGATGCGATTGACCACGCCGCGATGCGGCGCGGCGACGCCCTTGGGCTTTCCTGTGGACCCCGATGTGTAGATGACATAGGCGAGGTTCTGCGGCGTGGCGCGGCGGCCGAGCGCTTCGGCGTTCTCGTCCGCGAGCTGCTCCTGTTCCGCGTCCAGCCGCAGAAGCTGCGTCCCCACAGGAAGACGCTCCGCCAGACGCTGCTGCGTCAGCACCAAGCGCGGCGAGGCGTCGGCGATCATGTAGGCGAGACGCTCGGATGGATAGTCCGGATCGAGCGGCAGATAGGCGCCGCCCGCTTTCAAAACGCCGAGCAGTCCCACCACCATCTCCAGCGAACGCTCGACGCACAGACCCACGATCGTCTCCGGCCCGACGCCGAGTCCGACGAGATGGCGCGCCAGCCGGTTGGCCCGCGCGTTCAATTCGGCATAGGTGAGAGCATCGTCGCCGAAGATCGCCGCCACAGCGTCCGGCGTGCGCTGCGCCTGCGCCTCGAACAGCTCGTGAACGCACAAGTCGCGCGGAAATTCCGCCGAGGTGTCGTTCCAATCGAATATCAGCTCACCGCGTTCCGCGGCGGTCAGAATATCGAGCGCCCGTATCGGCGTGGCCGGGGCCTTTTCGAGAGCGCTCGAGAGAGCGTCGAGGACGACTCGCATGTAATCACAAATTTTCGCCGGATCGATGGATTCCTCGGCTTGGACCTTCAGCAGAAAGCCTTCGCCGAAATCATCGACAGAAAGCGTGAGCGGGTAATTCGTGCGCTCGTCCGCAAAGATCAGCTCAGCGCCTTCGATAGTAGATGAGCGCGCGTCGTCCGGATCGCTGTGACGATAATTCAGCAATGCGGAGAACAATGGCGTCGGCGCCGCGACCTTGCTGCATCGCTGCGCCAAAGTGAGCGACGCATGTTCATGCTCGAGCAAATCCGCGAGCAACATATGCGCGTTTCGCGCGCAATCGACGACGCTTCCTTCCCCGAGCTTTATCCGCATTGGCAGAGTGTTGATGAAAAGCCCGAGAGCCCGGCCGCCACCGCCGCTCATCCGGCCGAGCAGCACCGAGCCGAAGACGACATCCTGACGCCCCGTCAGCTTGCCGAGCATTTGAGCGAAAGCGAGATGGAACAGACTCGCCGCGCTGACGCCGAGCTTCGTGGCGCTGTCCCTCAGACGCTGCGCGAGGCTCGCGCAAAGGGCGAGCTTCGCCTCCGCGATAGCGCCGTCGCCTTGGACGTCCACGAGCCCGAAGGGCGCCGTCGGCTCGCTGACATCTCCCAGCAGAGACGTAAAAAACGCTTCATGCCGCGAGGCGCTCACGGCCAAGCGCGCTTGCGCCACGAAATTCCGGAAGGGAGTCGGCTCCGACGCGAGATGGGTCCGCCCCGACAGATACGCCTGCGCCTCCTCCACGAGGAATTGGAGAGTGGCGTGGTCCAACGCCAGATGATGCGTCAGAAGGAGGAGGAGCCAACGGCTGTTCTCTTCGTCATGAGCGACCACCGCCCGCATCAGCGGCGCCGTGCGGACGTCGAGACGGAAATGGCGAGGGTCGAAACGCGCGCGCATCTCCTCCGCAGATTCGATGTTCACATAGTCGACGCTCAGAGTCGCGTGACGCCAAACGACCTGCATCGGCTCCGGAAGCCCCTCCCAAAGGATCGCCGTGCGGAGCACATCGTTTCGCTCGACCATCGCACGCAGCGCGTCGACGAAGCGTTCTGTCGCCTCATGCGACTGGAAGGCGAGCTGGAGCGGCATGAGATAAGGGTCGCCGTCGACGCTCATCAGATGGTGAAACAATATGCCCTCTTGCAGCGGCGCCAACGGATATATGTCCTCGATATTGGCGGCGCCGCCGGGAACGGATCGAACGATGTGATCGATGTCCGCTCGAGAGAGGCTTGCGAGCGTCACCATCTCCGGCGTGATGTCGCCGGCTTCGCTCGGGATGAGATTCGGCGGAACCACCACCTCGCGCCGGTCGTTCAGCGCGAGCGCCAGAGCGGCCGGGGTCGGCGCGACAAATAGCATGCGGGCGTCGGCGCGCGCCCCGCGCCGCCGCAACTGGTCGATCACACGGACCGCTTTCAGCGAATGACCGCCGAGCTCGAAAAAATTGTCATCGACGCCGACGCGCTCTATGCCGAGAACATCCGCGAAGATACGGCACAAAATCTCTTCCATCGGCGTGCGCGGCGCGACATTATCGTGGCGCAGTTGCGCGTCTGGATCAGGATCGGGCAGCGCCTTACGGTCGAGCTTGCCATTGGCCGTCAGCGGCAGCGCCTCTAGACGGACGAACAGGCGAGGGATCATATAATCGGGTAGCTCTCGTCGCAGCGCTGTCTTCACCGCGCCGATGTCCAGCTCCCCCTCCCCCGTCAGATAGGCGACCAATCGCCTATCGCCAGAAGCGTCCGCACGCGCGAGCACGACAGCCTCACGCACATAGGGAAGACATCGCAACGCCGTCTCGATCTCGCCGAGCTCGATGCGAAAGCCACGGATCTTCACCTGATGATCGATCCGCCCGAGGAACTCGATATTGCCGTCCACTCGCCAACGCGCGAGATCGCCGGTACGATACATCCGCTCTCCGGGCGCGCCGAAGGGGGTCGGGACAAAGCGCTCGGCCGTGACGTCGGAGCGGCCGAGATAGCCGCGCGCCACCCCTGCCCCGCCGATATACAGTTCCCCGGGGACGCCCACCGGAACAGGCTCCAGCTCGTCGTCCAAAAGGAAGATTTGCGTATTCGAAATCGGACGGCCGATCGGCGGATTGCACCAATCCTCCTCACGCAAGCGAATGTAGCTGGAATAGGTCGTGCATTCCGATGGTCCATAGAGATTGAACACGCCGTCGAGACTCTCGCGGCTCCCCAAGGATTCGGCCATCGCCGGCGGAAAAGGCTCTCCGGCCAGATTGACGATCCGCACGGACGGCGGAAGCGCGTCGATCCTCATGAGCTCCGCCATGGCCGACGGCACTGTATTGATCAGATGCGCCGCATGCGGCCCGTCCAACCCCGCGATCTCGAGCGCGTTTTTCACAACGACCACGGCGCCGCCGAAGCTCAATGGCAGAAACAGCTCGAAGACAGACAGGTCGAAGCACAAGGATGTCGACGCCAGCATCGTCGACGCGCCGGGACGAATGAAAATGTCCTTCGCCCAATGCAGCATCGCGGCCGTATTGGCGTGAGCGATGGCGACGCCCTTCGGCTTCCCTGTCGAGCCCGAGGTATAGATGACATAGGCGAGGTTCTGCGGCTTCGCGCGGCGGCCGAGCGTTTCCGCGCCCTCGTCCGCGATCAGCTCCCGATCCGCGTCCAGCCGCAGGATCTGCGTCCCCACTGGAAGGCGATCCGCCAGACGCTCCTGCGTCAGCACGAGGCGCGGCGAGGCGTCGGCGATCATGTAGGCGAGACGCTCCGCCGGATAGTCCGGATCGAGCGGCAGATAGGCTCCGCCCGCTTTCAGAACGCCGAGCAGTCCCACCACCATCTCCAGCGAACGCTCGACACACAGACCCACGATCGCCTCCGGCCCGACGCCGAGCCGGACGAGATGGCGCGCCAGCCGGTTCGCTTGCGCGTTCAATTCGCCATAGGTGAGAGCGTCGTCGCGGAAGATCGCCGCCACAGCGTCGGGCGTGCGCTGCGCCTGCGCCTCGAACAGCTCGTGAACGCACAATTCGCGCGGAAATTCCGCCGACGTATCGTTCCAATCGATCAACAGCCGCCGACGTTCGGGCTCGCTCAGCATCGGCAACGCCCCGATGCGCGCCTGCGGATCGGCGACGATCCCCTCCAGCAGCCTGCGATAATGATCCGCCATGCGCGCGATCGTCGCCGGCTCGAACAGAGCGGCGGCGTATTCGATCGATGCGATCAGCCCGCCGTCGACCTCCGCGAGCTCCAAAGTGAGATCGAACTTCGACGTTCCGCTGTCCGCCGCCAGAGTCTCGATCCGCAGACCGGGCAGGGAAAACGCCCGCGCCGGCGCGTTCTGAAAGACGAACATCGCCTGAAACAGCGGACTGCGGCTCATGTCGCGCGCCGGCTGCAGCTCTTCCACAAGACGCTCGAAGGGAAGATCCTGATGCTCCTGCGCGCCCAGCGCCGCCTCGCGCACTCGCCTCAGAAGCTCGACGAAGCTCGGCTCGCCCGAGAGGTCCGCGCGCAAGACGAGCGTGTTGACGAAAAAGCCGATCAGCCCCTCGAGCTCCACGCGCCGTCGATTGGCCGTCGGCGCGCCGACGCAAATGTCCTTCTGCCCGCTGTAGCGCGACAGCAGAAGCTGAAACGCCGCCAGCAGAACCATGAACAGCGTCGCGCCCTGCTCCCGGGCGAGGCCCTTCAGCCGATCCGCGACCGTCTTCGGAATCTCGAAACGATGCACGCCGCCGGCGGAGTCCTGAACCGCTGGACGCGGATGGTCGGTCGGCAGCTCCAGAACCAAGGCCGCATCCGACAATGCCCGCCGCCAATAGGAGAGCTGGCGCTCCAACAGCTCGCCGCGCAGCCAGTCGCGCTGCCAGGCGGCGTAATCGGCATATTGGATGGGAAGCGGCGCGAGCGGCGACGGACGGCCGGCGATGCGCGCCTCATAGAGCGCGGCAAACTCGCGCATCAGCACGTCGGTCGACCAGCCGTCGGACACAATGTGATGCAGCGTGAAGGCGACCACATGCTCGCGGGCTTGGGCCTCCCCGCCGACGCCGAGATCGATGACGAGGACGCGCAGCAGCGGACCCTGCGTCAGATCGAACGGGCGCCGCGCCTCCGCCTCGATGAGACGCCGCGCCTCGGCGGCGCGCGCCTCCGCTTCGAGACTGCTCAGATCGACGATGGGACAGGCAATCTCCAGCGAGGGCGCAACGATCTGCGCCGCCTCGCCATCGACAACCGAGAAGCGCGTCCGCAGCGCCTCGTGCCGCGCCACGATCGCATTTACCGCCCATGAAAATGCAGAGATGTTCAATGAGCCGATAAAGCGAAACGCGCCGGCATTATTATAGACGGCGCTATCGGGTTGGATGAGGTCGAGCAGCCATAGGCGCTGCTGTGCATAGGAAAGCAGCTTCTTTGCGCCGCGGGCGGCCGTTATCGGACGCTCGAATTCCGACTCATCCTTCAGTCGCGTCCGCAACTGCTGCAATTTTTCAGGAGAAAGGCGCGACAAGCGCTCGACCAGCTCAGCCATTATCGTTCTTCCAGGCTCGCGCGTCAGATCAGGATTTCGGCTCGGCCGAAGAGAAGCTCCGCGTCGACGCCCAATTCATCGCGCAGCGACCGAATGTATTTGGCGATCTCCACCATGTACACGTCGTCGGCGGCGGGAGTGAGAGCGAGGAGGTATCGCACCCAGGGTTCGCGCCCGACCGCATAGACGAACACCCGCCGACAACCCACCACGCGCGCGAGCTCCAGCGCGGCGTCGGAGTTGCAGCCATTCGAGCGGCGTCCCTGACTGTGTCGATGCTCGGGCTTGTTGGGCAAAATCGGCCCATAGACCCACGTCAATGGCGCGCCGACGCATTCCATTCCGACGAACAGTGTGTCGATTGGGCCGGTCTCACGAAGCAGATGTGCGTAGATCTCTGGATCGAGGCAATTCGAATCTGCGGCGAAGAGCAGGCTGCGCGCGCCGAGACGCAGAAAATATGCGGCTTTCGCGGACGGCAGGTCATTATGCTCCCCCAGGAAGGGAACGGCGACGATCCGCCCATTCGGAATGGCGAATTCATCGAGGTTATCCACCTCGCGCACATCCGCGAACCCGAGCTGACGCGCAAGAAGCTTCAGGGACAGATCGCCATAGAAAACGCCGGAGCTTTTCGGCACCACGAGCGCGCCGATCTTGTGCCTCAATCGCAACAACGACTCGATGACGAAATGATCGTGATGCCCGTGCGTGATGAGAACATAATCGATTCTTTCGGGCAGATCGCCGAAGCTGAAGCGTTCGACGTCATGCTGCTCGGGCCGTGCGGCGATCAGCGGATCGATGAGGATCGAAACGCCTCCACTCTCTACGAGGGCGCAGGCATGCCCGAAGTATCGAACACGAACCTCGTCGCCGCTCCACGGGGCGCGAATGGCGCCGTCGGTCTCTCGCAAAATGGCGCGCAGCTTCGCATCCTGCGACGCTGGAGCGTCCAGCAAGGATCTGATCTCATCGAAGGATTTCGGCTCCTGGTCCAGACGGAACAATTCGTCGATTCTGGAATCGTCGAAGGCGACCTTCCAGTCGAGCGAATCGTCTCCAGACAATCGCGGCGTGCTCATATAATAGGGCCGTTCGAGATCGGTTTCCTGACGGAAGAGACGCAACGACTGCGCCTCTTTCTTGTAATACCCGCTCTTGTAGAGAAGCCCTTCGAGCGGCCGCACGATCGGACGATTGTAGTAGTCGTAGAGAAGCTCGACATAGCCACGCAACGGTTCGGGAATCCTCTGGTAGCAGTCCTCGAGGCTTTCGCCCTTCGCTTCGGCGACGAGCTTATTGTGAAACTCGATCAGCGTGCGCGCGAAAGCCAGATTGTCCGAAAAAGTGTCCTCGGTCTCGGCCAAGAAGTCTCGAACTTCGGATTGGCGGGTCGCCGGCACATCGACGAAAGCGCCGCCCAAGAGCTTTGGATTGCGGCAAGAGACCTCGTGAATCGCCGGATTGCCGAGATAGGAGCCGATCGTTTTGATCTGGTAGTTCAGGAGATGCAGGCTCTGCGTGACCGGCGCCATCACATGGGGCCAAGCCACCCAGCGTCCGACCAACGGCTCCACACATGCGCTCTCCGCGAGAGCATAACGGATCTCACCAGACATGCTGCGGCCCTTCTTTTCCGAGGCCACGAGCGACGGCGTCCAACTCCGCGGTCGGGTCGATCTCTGCGAGCAGAAAGCTCAGCTTTTCGTTGATGGCGTCCGCGCCAGCGGCGCCCTCGATCTCCCCGGCGAGCTCGCCGAGAGTCCCCCCCTCGAAAAGCGTCGTGATCGGAATGTCTTTGCCGAACAGCTGCTGCGCGCGCGCGATGACTTGGATAGCCGACAATGAATTGCCGCCCAGATCGAAAAAATTGTCGTTGCGGCCGATCTCCTCAACCCCGAGCACAGCGCGCCAAATGTCGGCGAGAAGAAATTCGATCGCGCTGGCGTGGCCGTCGCGTTCCAAATCCTGCTCCGTGGCGACGACGGCCACCGGCTCCAACAGCGCCGAGCGATCGACTTTCCCGTTCGGGAGTCGGGGCAACGCCGGCAGCGCGACGACGGCCTCTGGCGCCATGAAAGCCGGCAAATTCTGAGCGACATGCCGCCGTAGCGCGGATTCGATCTCACCCGAATCGCTTTCGGCGACGACATAGGCGATCAGCCTGGCGCTCCCCTCCTTCTCTGCGTGCACGACCACTGCAGCATCCGAAACCGAGGGATGCGACGACAAGACGTCCTCGATCTCTCGAGGGTCGACGCGATAGCCGCGCAGCTTGATCTGCTCGTCGAAACGGCCGAGAAACTCCAGCCCGCCATCTCGGCGGCGCTTTACGCGGTCCCCGGTCCTGTAGAGTCGCTCGCCACCGCCGCTGAAGGGATCGGGAACGAACTTCTCCGCGGTCAATTCAGGCCGCCCGAGATACCCTCGCGTCACGCCCGGACCGCCGATATATAGCTCGCCGATAAGGCCCGCCGCCGACAGCTCGCCGTCCGGCCCGACGACATAAGTCCGAGCGCCGGGAATGGGCCTCCCAATGCTCACGGGCTCGGACCGGTTCTCATCCTCGGCGAATTCATGGACCGTGCTCCAAACCGCGCATTCGGTCGGTCCATATTCATTGAAGAGAGCGGCGTGCGGCAGCTTCGCAAAATGATGGTCCGCGACGTCGCGCTTGCAGGCCTCGCCAGCGACGATGCAGCACCGCAGCGATGCGCCGCTTTCCGATGTCGTCACCTGCAGCAACGCGGAATAGAATGACGGCAGACACAAGAGATGCGAGATCGACTCTCGCTCGACGAGACGCATCAACGCGCCCGGGTCGCGGCGCATCGTCTCAGACGGGATGTGCAGCCGCCCGCCTTGGAACAAGGTCCAGAACAGCCCCGCCAATGAGCTGTCGAAGGAAATGGACGACAACAGCAGGAAGCCGGCGACAGGCTCGGCGTAATGCTCCGCGCGCGCGCGCGTCGAGGCCACCGCGTTGCGATGCGTCGCCATCACGCCTTTCGCACGGCCGGTAGAGCCAGATGTGTAGATGATATAGGCGATGTTCTCGGGCGCGACGCTCGAGACGACGGGAACGTCCGGCATAGCGTCGAGGACCTTCTGATCCAAAATTGCAATAGCGGTCGAAATGTCGCCGAGCTTCGACGCCAGCTCCTGCGTCGTCAGCAGCACGCCCGCCTTTGCATCGGACAGAATGTAGTCGATCCGTGCGGGCGGATAGGCCGGATCGAGCGGCACGAATGCGCCTCCCGCCTTCGACACGCCGACGATCGCCGCCACCAGCTGGACGGAGGGCTCGAGAAGCACGCCCACAGGCACGTCGGGACCGACGCCCAAGCGCTGTAGCCAGTGCGCGATCCGATTGGAGCAGGCGGATAATTCGCCATACGTCAACGCCGCGCCGCACGCCGACACGGCGAGGTGATCTGCGCGGGCATTTCTGCCGAGCCAGTGATGAATCAGCTCCGGCGTGACTGTTTGGAGGGATGCGCCTTCCGACATGGCGATGATCTGCGACCGTTCCGCAGAATTCGAAAGACTCAGCGCGGCGATGCGCAGCCCCGGGGCCTCCAGCATGTTTTGGACAAGAGCCGTAAAATGCCCCGCCATTGCGGCGATGGTCGCTTCGTCGAACAAGCCCACATCATATTCGAAACGCAGCCGCAGACCCGGCGCTTCGTTGAAGACATGCAGAACGAGATCGAAAATCGCCGACTCCGTGCTCACTTCCTCGACATCGATAGTGAGATTTGAGAGCGTCAGCCGCTCGATCGGAAGATTGTGATGAACGAACGCGACTTGGAACAGAGGGTTGTGACTGAGGCCCCGCTTCGTCGCCAATTTTTCGACGAGCGTCTCGAATGGCGCATCCTGGTTCGATTGAGCGCCGACGGCGGCCTCATGCACACGCGCGAGCAATGTCTCGAAGCTCGGATTGTCGGCGAGCGTCGTGCGCAGAACCAGAGCGTTCGCAAAAAATCCGACCAGGCGTTCCAGTTCTGGATGCGTTCGATAGGCGATGGTGGTGCCGACCGCGATATCTGTCTGGCCGCTGTAATGATAGAGCAAGGTCTTGAAGGCGGCTGCCAAGACGACGAACAGCGTGGTGTTCGTCTTTCGGGCGAGCTCCGTCAGTCCCGCGAGCGCCTCTTGCGACAGAGTCCATGAATAGCGTGAGCCGCGGTTGGCTTGTTTGGACGCGCGCGGCCGGTCGGTCGGCAGCGCCAACAGATCGGGAAGTCCGGCGAGCCTGTTCGCCCAATAGTCGAGCTGCTTTCCGCCCGCCTCGCTCGCCATCAGGCGACGATGCCAATAGGCGAAGTCGCCATATTGCACGGACAGCGGCGGCAGCGGATTCGGCGCGCCCTTCATCGCTGCTTCGTAGAGCTGCGCAATTTCCTGGATCAGCAGTCCGCTGGACCAGCCGTCCCAAATGATGTGATGGATCGTCAGCAGCAGAACATGCCGTTCGTCCCCCAAGATGAGCAATGTCGCCCGCATCAGCGGCGGCGCATCCAGGTCGAAAGGCTTGCGCGCCTCGGCGTGTGACAGCGTCCGAACCTCACTATTTTGCGCCTCTTCATCGAGGCTGCGCAGATCGATCCGATCATAGGAAAAATCCGCATCGGATGAATAGAAAAGCCGCGGAACGCCGCAGTCGCTCGCGAAACCAGAGCGCAACACTTCGTGACGGCGAATAATTTCCTCGAGACTCGATTGCAACGCGCCCGCGTCGAGCGCCCCACCGATGCGCGCCAGCAGCGCGATGTTGAACATAGCTGGATTGGGCGACATTTGGCATTGAAACCAGATGCGTTCCTGGCCATACGACAATGGATTGTCGCCAGGCGGCCGAGGAACGATATCGTTCTGAGTCATTTGCAGCGAAGCGCGCCCCCGCAAGCGAAGCTCGAGAAGCTCGCGCTTGCCCGGAGAAAGGCGTGCTTTCTTATCCTGCAGCTCTCGTCGACTCTCGATCATGTCCATGAGGTGTCCACTCCGGATGACTCTTTCCTGAAGGCGGAATCGCGCCCTCAGGCGCCAGCCTCCACCGTCTCTCGCGCACGGCGAGACGCCTCGGCGTCGCTCAATTCTTCAATGTCGGCGAGGATCAAATCTTCGACGCGCTCGGCGAGCTTCGCCACAGTCGCGGCGTCGAACACCGCGGGCAGAGGCATTTCGACGCCGAAGGCGGCGCGAATGCGCGAACGCAATTGAATCGCGAGCAGAGAATGTCCGCCGAGCTCGAAGAAATTGTCCTCGACGCCGACGCGCGGCGCATCGAGCACCTCCGACCAGATTTCGCACAAAATCTCTTCGGTCGCGTTGCGTGGCGCGACATAGACGCGCGAGACATGGGCGGAGGCGTCGACGTCCGGCAATTTCTCGCGGTCGACCTTGCCATTGGAGGTGAGCGGCAGAGACCCCATGCAAATGAAGGCGCTCGGAACCATGAATTCCGGCAGCGTCTGCAACACATGCTCTCGAAGAGAGCTCGCATCGAGCTGCGGCGCGACGACATAGGCGATCAGCCCATACAAATTCTTGGACAGCCGGCGAGCGACGACGCAAGCCTCTTCGATGCGCGGATGGGTGACGAGACAGGCTTCGATCTCCCCCGGCTCGATCCGATGTCCGCGAATTTTGACCTGATGATCCACGCGG
Source organism: Methylosinus sp. PW1 (assembly GCF_000745215.1). Lineage (NCBI taxonomy): Bacteria > Pseudomonadati > Pseudomonadota > Alphaproteobacteria > Hyphomicrobiales > Methylocystaceae > Methylosinus > Methylosinus sp. PW1. The sequence goes on along the minus strand of NZ_JQNK01000004.1, from coordinate 179,098 downwards.
CCCAGGAATTCGATGACGCCATCCGATCGGTAGCGTCCCAAGTCGCCGGTTCGATAGAGGACCGAGCCGGGTGGCCCGAACGGGTCGGGAACGAAGGATTGCGCGGTCAAGTCCGGACGATGGAGATAGCCCCGGCCCACCTGAACGCCGGCGACGCAGATTTCGCCGGCGACGCCCACCGGCGCCAAATCGAGGCGCCGATTCAGAATGTAGAGCTGCGTGTTGTCGACAGGCCGGCCGATCGGAACGCTGAGATCGTCTCCTTCGGGCGACGACTCGATAGGATAATAGGATACGTCGTCCGAGCATTCCGCCGGTCCATAGGCGTTCAAAAGGCGAATATTCGGTAAGCGCGCCATGAAGCGCCGACATAATTCCGGCGTGAAGGCCTCCCCACACGGCAGCAGCCACCGGAGCCGAACCAGTCTTTCGTCGTCTTCCGCCACATCGAGCAGCGCCTTGATCATCGACGGCACGGCTTCGAGTATTGTCACCTTTCGACGGTCGACCTCTTCGAGCAGCCGTTGCGGATCGCGCGATATATCATCGGGGAAAATCTCGACCCGCGCGCCGATGGCGATCGCCGTGAGGAACTGCCAAACGGAAATGTCGAAGCATTGTGACGCCGTCTGCGCGATGACGTCATCCGCGGTCAGATCTAGAACGCGTTCTTTCGTGATCAGATTGTTGAACATGCCTCTGTGCTCGACCATTACGCCTTTCGGCTTGCCGGTGGAGCCAGAGGTGAAGATCACGAAGGCGAGATTGCGCGGCTCGTTGCGGCGCGGTGATTTCATCGTCGCAGCTGCGCATGTCGTCATCGGCTCGATCAGACGCGGCCGTTCTGCGTCAGCGAGATCCGCGCGGAGCGCGCTCGCTCGCGCCCGATGATCGGTTCCGGCCAAAAGCCATTCGACGTCGGCCTCCTTCAGCACTTGCAAAATACGCCCATCTGGATAGGCCGGATCGATCGGCAGATAGCCTGCGCCGGCCTTGAAGACGCCGAGCATAGTCGCCAAAAAGTTCAGCCCGCGCGTCTCCCAAAGGGCGACGAGATCGTCCCGGCCGACGCCCGTCTCGACCAATGCGCTCGCGATATGGTTCGCGCGTTCGTCGAGCGCGCGATAGGTCAGCGTCTCGCCCTCACAGCCGGCGGCGATGCTGTCCGGACGCAGCGCGGCCTGCGCCTCGAAACGTCGCACGAGATCGAGCGGCTCGCCATAGTCGTGATCCGTCTCGTTCCATTCTATTGTGGTTCGACGACGCTCCGCCGGGGTCAGAAGCTGCACGTCTCTCACCCGGCGGTCGCTCTTTGCGATCAATTCTTCGAGTACGCGCTTGAAATGCATAGCCATGCGCTCGACCGTCGACGCCTCGAACCGATCGCGGTCATAAGTGAGGCGAAGCGTGAGCGTCTCGCCTGGAATGGCCACGAAGGTGATCGGATAATTCGTGTGGACGCGAAGCTGCAGGAGATCGATATCGAGTATCTCCTTTTCTCCGCGCAGGCTGGGGTCGATCGGCGCATTCTCGAAAGTGAGCAGATGTTGGAACAGGAGCGCGTCGGCGCGAGGTATGGAGCTCCAGCTCTGGATCATCGATTGAGAAACGAACTCATGCTGACGCATTTCCAAATTGCTGGACATTATCTCTTTCAACCAATCGATGATCGGCTGATCTGGACGGATGCGCACGCGCAGCGGCAATCCGTTGATGAACAGGCCCAATGCCGTCTCTGAGCTCGGAAGATCGATGGGGCGGCCAGCGACCGTCACGCCGAACACGACCTCATCCACGTCGGCGTATCGGCCGAGCAGCAGCGCGAGCGCGCCCTGAACATAGGTGTTGACAGTCAAGCGGTGCTGGCGCGCGAGCGCTTCGAGCTTTTTCCGATCCTCCGCCGAGAGAGTCACGATGACGTCGTCGACGGAAGCGGCCGCCTCGGCTCGGACCTCGTTCGCTCTGGCGCCCACGAGCGGCGTCGGCTCGGAAAAGCCGTCGAGATAGCTGCGCCAGAAGCTTTCCGCCGACGCCATGTCCTTGGTTCGCAGCCAGGCGATATAGTCCCGGAATTGTCCCGCCGGTTCGGCCTCGACGGCCTGCCCTGTCAAACCGGCCGCATAATGCTTGCGCACGTCGAGCAGCAGCGGCGATGTGCACCAGTCGTCCATGATGATGTGATGGAAGCTGCGCACGCAGATGTGCCGGTCGTCGTCGACTCGGATGAGTTTGATACGCATCAGCGGCGCGGTCGCGAGATCGAATCCGCGTTCGCGCTCGCTGCTCAGCAATTGGTCGATGTATGACGATTGATCGGCATTGGATAAATGTCGAAGGTCGAGAATGTCGACCGGCAGAGCGGCGTGGCTGTGCACCACCTGATGAGCGCGGCCTTTCAGGTCCCATTCGAAAGAGGTCCGCAAGCTCGCATGACGATCGACCACGCTGCGCCAAGCGGCGGCGAAAGCCTCGATGTCGAGCGGCCCTCTTATCTCGTAGCGCTCCTGCATATGGTAGAGACCCGTTCCCGTCTGGGACAGGGCGTGAAACAGCATGCCTTCCTGCATCGGCGTCAGCGGATAGAGGTCCTCGACATCTCCGTGCCGACGCATGATGCAGTCGATGTCATCAGCCTCCAGCTCCGCAAGAGCGAAGGGGGATGCGAATTGGGCGAGCGCGCGCTCGACATCGGATATCGGAGAGGCCTCTGCGCGGAGCGTCAGTTCCGACGCCAACAGGCTCGCGGCTGGATATTGGAACAGCTGACGCGGCGTCAGCTCATATCCGGCCAGCTTCAACCGACTCGCAAGCTGAATGGCGCGAATCGAGTCGCCCCCCAGCTCGAAGAAGCTATCGTCGACGCCGACGCGCTCGACGCCGAGCACATCGGCGAAGACGCGGCACAGCGTCTCTTCCGTCGGCGTGCGCGGCGCGACATAGTCCCGGCGCGATTGCGCATCTGGATCGGGGTCCGGCAGCGCCTTGCGGTCGAGCTTGCCGCTCGCCGTCAGCGGCAGCGCCTCCAGACGAACGAAAAGCTGCGGAACCATATAATCCGGCAGCTCCCGCCGCAGCGCTATCTTCAGCGCGCCAAAGTCCAGCGCGCCCTCACTCGTCACATAGGCGGCGAGCCGCTTGTCGCCCGAGCCATCCGTCCATGCGAGCGCAACCGCCTCGCGCACATCGGGAAGACGTTGCAGCGCCGCCTCGATCTCGCCCAGCTCGATGCGAAAGCCGCGGATCTTCACCTGATGATCGAGCCGCCCGAGAAACTCGATATTGCCGTCCGCTCGCCAGCGCGCGAGATCGCCGGTGCGATACATCCGCTCCCCCGCGACAAAAGGATTCGCGACAAAGCGCTCGGCCGTCAGATCGGCGCGCCCGAGATAGCCGCGCGCGAGGCCGACGCCGCCGATGCATAATTCTCCGGCGACGCCGACCGGAACCGGCTCGAAACCCGCATCGAGAATATAGAGCTGAATATTCGAGATCGGCCGGCCGATCGGCACGCGCTCGCTATCGTCGTCCGGCGCGCATCGATAGGCGCTGACGTCGATCGAGGCTTCGGTCGGGCCGTAGAGATTGTGAAGCTCCGCCGTCGTGGCGGCATGAAAGCGCTGCGCCGACGCAGCGGGAAGCTCCTCGCCGCTGCATATCACCCGCCGCAGCGAGCCGAGCGTCGCCATGTCGACGACGCTCGAGAAGGCCCGCAGCATCGACGGCACGAAATGCAGCGTCGTGACGCTATGGCGTTGGATGAGCTCCGCCAAGCGCGCAGGCTCGCGATGATCGTCCGGCGCCGCCAGCGCGAGGCGCGCGCCGGCCTGCAGCGGCCAGAAAAGCTCCCATGCCGAGACGTCGAAGCCGAACGGCGTCTTCTGCAGGACCGTATCCTCTGCCGTCAGGCCATAGCGCTTCTGCATCCAATCGATGCGATTGACCACGCCGCGATGCGGCGCGGCGACGCCCTTGGGCTTTCCTGTGGAGCCAGAGGTGTAGATGACATAGGCGAGATTCTGCGGCGTGGCGCGGCGGCCGAGCGCTTCGGCGTTCTCGTCCGCGAGCTGCTCCTGTTCCGCGTCCAGCTGCAGAAGCGGCGTCCCCGCCGGAAGACGCTCCGCCAGACGCTCCTGCGTCAGCACGAGGCGCGGAGAGGCGTCGGCGATCATGTAGGCGAGACGCTCGGATGGATAGTCCGGATCGAGCGGCAGATAGGCGCCGCCCGCTTTCAAAACGCCGAGCAGTCCCACCACCATCTCCAGCGAACGCTCGACGCACAGACCCACGATCGTCTCCGGCCCGACGCCGAGTCCGACGAGATGGCGCGCCAGCCGGTTGGCCCGCGCGTTCAATTCGGCATAGGTGAGAGCATCGTCGCCGAAGATCGCCGCCACAGCGTCCGGCGTGCGCTGCGCCTGCGCCTCGAACAGCTCGTGAACGCACAAGTCGCGCGGAAATTCCGCCGAGGTGTCGTTCCAATCGAATATCAGCTCACCGCGTTCCGTCTCTTCCAAAATGGGAAGATCGCCGATGGGCGCGTGCGGATTGTCCAGAACGCCGTCGAGCAGCAATCGGTAGCGGCGCGCCAGGCGCTCGATGGTGGACGCGGAGAACAGCTGCGTCTTGAACTGAAACGACAGCAGCAGCTCTTCATCGACCTCGGCCGCCATCACCGCGAGGTCGAACATCTCCACGCGCTCACGCAGCCTCGACGATCTCGCTGTGCGCTCACAGAAAGAAAACGCAGGGCCATCCTCGCCGAGCGCGAGAGCGGCGAATTCCGCCGGCGCCTCCGATTGCGCCTGTTGCAGAACGAACCAGCTCTGATAGATCGGCCATTGGTTGTCACGGCGTTGGGGCTGAAGGCGCTCGACAATCAGCGGAAATGGGAATTGCTGATGCTCGAGCGCGCCCCTCACCGTTGCGTGCGTCGCGCGCAACAGGCTTTCGAAGCTGTCTTGCGGCGGCGCCCGCACGCGCAGCGCGACGGGATTGACGCAATTTCCGACGAGACCGATCGTCTCCAGGCCCAACCGGCCGCTCGTGGGCGCTCCGACGACGAGATCGGACTGCCCGGTCACGCGTTGAAGAAGCGCAAAATAGACGGCGAGCAGCAGCGAAAAAAGACTCACGCCCTCGCGCTTGGCCAGCTCTTTCAGCCTATGGGTCGTCTCGCGATCGAGCCGCAGCGGCGCCGATCCTCCGGCATAATCGGGAACGGAGGGGCGCGGAAAATCCGTCGGCAGTTCGAGCGCGGGCAGTGGGCCGGCGAGCTGATCGCTCCAATAGCTCCAATCTCGCTCCGCGGCAGGGGAAGCGAGATAATTTGCTTCACGCCGAGTGAATTCGGCGTAGTCCCCGCTCGCGGGCGGCGCAAAGCCGTCTCCCGCCTCCGGCGCGAGATAGGCCCCGTCGAGCTGCGAGACCAGAAGCAGCAATGACCACAAATCGACAGCGATGTGATGTGCGACGAATAAGAGGGTCGAGCGGCCATCGCCTCGGCTGTGGAGGACGATCCGAAACGGAGCTTGCGCTTCGAGATCGAACGGACGCCGGGCTTCCTGCGACAGCGCGCCTTCCAGCTCCGCCGCCGTCCAGTCCGTCGCATCCTCGCGGCGCAACCAATCCGTCAACTCTTCGAGGGGAAGCGCTTGCTGCGTGACGCCGTCCGAGTCGGAGCGATAGACGGTGCGAAGCTGAGCATGACGCTCGACGACCGACGACAGCGCCCGATGGAAGCGAGCAAAATCCAACGGCCCATCGATTTCGAGCGCGAGATGCAGATTATAGACATTGCTCGCAGCGTCGAGCCGATGAACGGTCCAGATCGCGTGCTGGCTGTGCGACAGAGCGCGCGGGTCCTGCGCCGGAGCGACCTCGCGTGCGGATGGAGCGTCGTCGTCGGTGAGCCGAGCGAGCGCTTCAGCGGTCTCCGCAAAGCTCGCATCCGAGAGCAGAACGCCAATCGGCGTTTCGATCCCGAGCACGGAATCGAGCGAATGCTTGACTTCGATCGCCCGCAGCGACGAGAGCCCGCTTCGCGAAAGCAAGGTCGAGGGGCTGAAATCGCTTTCCGGCGCCCGCAGCGATCGCGCCACTCTGGAGATGAGAAAACGTGTGAGAAGCGCAGCTTTTTGCGCCGGCGCCAGATAGGAGAGCGCCTCGCGCAGGAAGGCGTCGGCCCGCTCCGCTCGCTCTGTTTCGGCGGCGGGCGACGGCGCGGCGGAATGCGCGCGCGCCAAGGTCCGCAGTTCTCCGGACAGATAGCGTTGTCGGCACTCCGCTCGCCGAAGCTTGCCGCTCGACGTTTTCGGAACCGAGCCGGGCTGCACGAGAACGATATCCGTCGGCTCGACATCGATCTCATTGACGACGCAAGCGCGAATTTTCCGAAACAGCGCCTCGCCGGCGCTAGTTTCCAATGAGCCTAGGTATGAGCGATCCGGCTCCGCCACGACAATGAGAGCTTCTCGATCGTCGATGGTCACGGAGAAGGCCGCGGTGCAGCCGCGCCGCAATCCGTCGATCTGTTCGTCGATCACGCATTCGATGTCCTGCGGATGAAAATTGCGGCCGGCGACAATGATGAGATCCTTCAGGCGGCCGGCGACGAAAATCTCTCCCTGCTCCCGGAAACCGAGATCGCCCGTCCGCAGATAGGCGCGCCCATCGCCTTCGGCGATCTTCGCCTGGAAGACGCGCGCCGTATCGTCCGGCCTGTTCCAATAGCCCAGCGCGACGCCCGGCCCTGCGACCCATATTTCGCCGATTTCGCCAGGGGCGCAGATGCTCGTCGATTCGGGATCGACGATCTGAACGTCATAGCCCGGCCAGCCGTGGCCACAGCCGACGACAGCCGTGGATTTGGCGCCCTGCGACGGAGCGACGCGACGCGCCTCCAATGCCTGCCGATCCACATCGACGATGGGAAGAGGCCGGTCGCGCGTCGGGGCCGTCACCACCAGCGTCGCCTCCGCGAGGCCGTAACAGGGATAGAAGCTGTCACGCCGAAAGCCGGAGCTGGCGAAGCCCCGAGCGAAGCGATCGAGCGTCGATGCGCGCACCGGCTCGGCGCCGCTGAAGGCGATGCGCCAATGACTCAAATCGAGGTCGCGCTTCTCCTCCTCCTTGATCTTGCGCACACAGAGATCGAAGGCGAAATTCGGACCGCCGCTCGTATGCGCCCGATAGATGGAGATCGCCTTCAGCCAGCGCAGCGGCTTTTCGAGGAACGCCATGGGCGACATCAAATAGGCGGTGGCGCCGATATAGAGCGGCTGCAGAATATTCCCGATCAATCCCATATCGTGATAGAGCGGCAGCCATCCGACGAGGTCTGAGCGCTCGTCATGGCCGAAGCTCTCTTTGATGAGCGCTTGGTTGCTGAGCAGATTGGCGTGCGTGACCATCACGCCGCGGGGATCGCCGGTCGAGCCCGACGTATATTGCAGGAAAGCGATCTGGTCCGGCTCGGGCGCATGAGCGCGCCACGCTTCCGCCTGCTCGGAAGAGATCACGTCGGTCGCCGTCCAAGGACAAGGAATTCGCGCCAATTGCTCGCCGGCCTCGTTCTCGAACCGTTGGCGCAGCGCCTCCGTCGTCAAGATCGCGGCGGGTCGCGCGTCGCGGAATATCGATTGCAGCCTTTGCAAATGCCGGCCGGATGGCGGGTAGGCGGGGACAGCGATAACGCCTGCGTAAAGGCAGCCGAAAAAGGCCTCGATATAGTCCAGGCCCGGCGGATAGAGCAGCAGCGCGCGCGCGCCGGTCAGTCCCAGCGTCGTCAAATGCGTCGCGATCGCCCGCGCTCTTCGATCGAGATCCGCATAGCTGAGGCGCGCGCCCTCTCTCTCGCCATCGTCGAGAAAGACATAGCCCGGCTTCGTCGCCTGCTCGGCGGCGCGGATACGCAATAGATCGACGAGATTGCGGGCCGCGAGAGGAAGCTCCGCCTTTTGGACGCCATCGAGAACGATCGACATTTTTCGTCGCTTCCTTTGCACTTTCCTGACCGGGACGCGGAGCGCCGATCGGTCACGACACGTAGCTGAGATAGGATTTGTAAAAGGGCATGACGCGCTTCGACGGGACGCCCGCCCACATGCCGAAAGCGATCAGCGCATTGTAGTAGACATTCTGGAGAGGCATGCCGCGCATAACGGCGAGCAAGCCATTCAGAGCGCTGCCTTTCGTGTGCCAATCGACGTTGAAGGACAGAGCGCAGTCGAGGCTTCTGACATGATGCAGCGTGCCGGGCGGCATGTAGAGCAGATCGCCGGGACCGACCACGATCTCGACGCCACGCGCCTCGCGGTAGAGCGGATAGCGCTCGTGATCGGGATTTTCCACGTCTACTCTGCACCAGCGCCAATTGTAGGGGTAGCAGCGCTGCAGATCGTCGTGAGAAAATAGCGTGAAGCGCTTCCTGCCCGAGACTTGAAAGAACAAATTGTGAGTGAGCAGACAGTCGAAATGCAGCGGCGTGAGGCTGGCCGACGGCCCGAGAAACATCTGGGCGAATTTGGGCCAATCGGCGCCGTACCAGGACGGAAAATAGCTTTGAGGAAAGGCCGCGAGATCGGCGCTCGCGTCACGAAACACGCTGGTCAAAGGAATGTCGTGCAGATAGAGCGGCCTCTGGCCGACCGGCTCGCCCGCCGCACGGCGCTTTTCATAGAGCTCCAAGCCGTCCAGATAATCGGCCAATGGCATATGAGAGATTTTGACCCCGGAAGCAGTCCATTCCTTCAGCGGCGTCTTCGAGCCGCCGGCGTGCCGACGAAGATAATCGAAGGTCCAGTCGGAGAGGGCCGCGCATTTTTTCAAGGCGCCGCGCACGACCACCGGCCGCGCGGGACGAATGTAGAATTTCGCAAAATCGTCAGGCGACAGACGGTCCAGCTCTGCGACGCGGTAGGCCTTCGACATTCCCGCTCCTACTCTCTGATCTTTTGCGGCCGCAGTCCGCACGCGCATTTCGCGCGTCGTCGCGAGGCGATCTCGCCCAGCGCCGGCAACAACATCCCGACGATCGGCGACAGGACAGGCTCAGGACGCTTCCGACTGAGCTTCCGCCATTTGCCGGCGCAAGCTCAAAGGACGCATATCCGTCCATGCCTCTTTGATGTAGGCGAGACACTCTGCTTTCGGGCCGGTTTTGCCGACAGCGCGCCAGCCGGCGGGAACAGGCTTGTAATCGGGCCATATCGAATATTGTTCTTCGTGATTGATCACGACCGTGTAGGTCGTGCGATCCTCGTCGTCCCGATCCATGAGCAAGCTCCTCTCGATCCGAATTGTCGTTCGCCCGCAACGTTCACAATGAGCTGCGCACGACGCGGCCGAAATATTCCACGAACAGAATTGGCTCCGACGACATCGCGCCTCTCTGTCGCAGTCTTGCAGAGGGCTGCAACCGCATTCGGTTCGTTCACTGAGCTAGACGGATCGGCGTCGCAAAACATGCCAACGAAATTTCGGAAATTGCTTTTCGGACGCGCGGACTTCATCGCCGACCAACGTCGCTCGCCGAAAGCGTCGGTCGCCGTGCAGTGGACCAGAAGAAAGCGCGCAACGAGCGCGCGCAGCGGCGCCCGCTATTCGCCCGTCATCCGAGCGATAGCGATCGCAGAGCCTGCCGATGCGGAGCTCGCGAGGCTCGTTATTCCGAGGATCGGAGCGCAGCCGATTTCGGCGCCTCGGCCGAGTCGCGTTGCGCATGAAGGCAGCGGGCTCTTCGCTTTTTCCACCAGATGTAGACGCCCGTCGCCGACAGAGCCGTGAGCGCGAGGCCGAGCGCACAGACAAAGAGCCTGTAGGGCATGCCGAAAACACGCGCCATGTGAAGCGCGTAGAGCCAGCTCTCGATCGTGTTGCCGATATGCTCGCCCGTGGGCTGCGACGCCTCGATCAAATGGCCATCGTCGCCGTCGAACATCACCGACGTCGCGCCGCCTTTGGACGATCGCTCGAAGAGATCGCGGCTGCCGCGGACCTCATAGATATAGGCGTTCGCCTCTTCCAGATAGGAGAGCGCCAAGGCGTTGCCGAATGTAAAGCCGCGCAGAGCGGATTGCTCGGCGATGAGCCGCTCGCCGGCTTCCTGCGCCGCACGCCAGTCGAGCGCCGGCGGCCGATAGGCGCGTTTCGGCAAGGCGAGATAGAGGTCGATCGACGAGCGGAAATCGAACAGTGTCCGCATCACCGGCTCGTAGACGAAGGGCCGCAAATTCATCATCACGCTCGACCAGGCGAAGACGAACAGCGCCGCCCATAGCCACAGGCCGCCCGCGCGGTGGAGATCGAAGCTCAGGCGGTAGAAGCCGGCGTTGCGCTTGACGAGCCATGCCGGCTTCCAGCGCCGCAGAAAGGATTTCGTCGTCGGCGGAAAGGTCAGATAGAAGGCCACGAAGCAATCGACCGTCCAGATTGTCGCCACGATTCCCAATATCAGCTGGCCGACGACGCCGAGCATGAGGCGCCAGTGGAGATCGTAGATGAAGGGCATCAGATTGACGAGGCCTTCGGAGAGATCGGCGCGCCTACGTCGGCCGAGTTCCGCGCCGGTCCATGGATCCAGGAAGAATTCCGTGAAGCCGAGATCATACGGCGCCTGCGTCTCAGAACTCTGCCGCGGCGCGAAGGAGATCGAGACTTGATCGGGCTCCGCGTAGGTGACGGAGATCACGCGGCCCTGCGGGACTTGCGCCTCGGCGCGTGACGCCAGAGCCGCGAGTTCGAGCGGCGCCGCATCGGTTCGCGGCGTGGCGAAGAGCTGGGGCGCGAAGACGCGCTCCAGCTCCGTGTTGAAGGCGAGCAGGCTGCCGGTCAGGCCGACGACGACGAGAAACGCCGCCATGGCGAGTCCGGCCCAGCGATGCAGAAAGACGAAAAAGCCGCGCAAGGCCTCCCTCCTCTCCAGAGCCGGACGCCGCTCGTCACCACTGAAAATTCACTGAACCGATAAAGGTGCGCGGCGCGGCGTAATAGGCGGATTGAACGCGATCGCTATATTCGAAATACCGTCGGTCGGTCAGATTCTTGATGTTCAGTTGAAACTTGACTTTGTGCCCTTCGATCACCGTGCGATAGGCGCCCATCGCATCCAGCTTGACATAGCCTGGGAGCTTCCATGTGTTGGCGTCGGTACCCCAGCGATCGTCCGTGGCGTAGACGCCGCCTCCGAACTCCCAACCCTCCTGCACGCCCGGCGCCGTATCCCATTTCGCCCAGATATTTCCGACATGTGGCGCGACGCTGTTGAAGCGCTTGCCGGCGTTGCCATTGCCGAGGTCGTCGACGATCTTCGCGGAATCGAACGTATAGCTGGCGATCACGCTCAGATTCTCGGTTAGATTTCCAGCCAGGTCGACCTCGATTCCGCGACTGGCGACCGTGCCTGCGGCGCGGCTGAAGCTGGGGTTGACGGGATCCGGCTCCAGAACGTTTTTCTTGGTGATATCGAACAAGGAAACGCTCGTCGTCACCCTCCCATCGAGCCAGAGCTTCTTGATCCCCGCCTCCCATTGCAGGGCTTCTTCTGGCGGGTATATGGTTCCGTCGCTCGACACACCGTTATTCGAGCCGAACGACCGGACATAGCTGCCGAATATCGACGTGTCGTCGGCGAGCTTGAACAGGACGCCGACGCGAGGCGACAGCTTCGGCTTATCGGCGAAATGATCCAGCGGATAGGCGGTGCAAGCGGGGAAGCAGGGCGCATCCGCCTCTCCATAGACGCGCGAATAATTGACCTCGGCTTTGTCCCAACGGCCGCCGAGCAGAACGTGAATGCGATCGTCCCAGAACGAAATCTGGTCCTGAGCATAGACGCCGAAGTCTCGCTCGCGGGATCGAAACAACGCATTTCCCCGTCCCGTATCGGCGAGATAATGCAAATAGCCGTTCAAATTGCCATAGGTCGGCGCATAGACGTTGAGCGGCAAGGTCGGGGTCCCGGCGGCGTCGATGCCAAATGAATCGTCTTGGTAGGAATACCAGTCGACTCCGATCAAGGTTTTGTGCTTGATCGGTCCCGTCAGTATTTCGCCAGTCAAATCGAGATTTGTCGCGACGATGCGTCGCTGATACTGGTAATTGCTGAAATTCCTCGCGACATTGACGCCGTCGAACCCGCCATAGGCGAAGAAGCCGGTCTGATTTTCGTCATTCGTGACAAAATGGAAGCGATTGGTGATCTTCCATTTGTCGTCGAATTTGTAGGTCCAGTCGTAGCCCACGACGGTTCGGTGCACGACATAGGGAAAGTCGCTCCAAAGGGCCGGATCGCCGATCGAGAAGCGCCTCGACAGATTCAGCGGACGATCGTTGAAGCCCGGAATGACCACGGGGCGACCATTGTCGTCGAAAAGCGTGTTGACGGGAATTTTGCCGAGCCCGTCCGGCTGCGCCTGCTTCTTCTGATAGTGCTCGACCTGGGTGTTGAACTCGAAGTTCTGAGTTGGCCTGAACGTCAGAAAGAGCGCCGCCGCGCCATTGTCTCGATGTTCGAAATCGGTGAAAGAGTCGCCGTGATCATATGCGCCCATGACGCGATAGAGCAGAGTTTTTTCGTCATTCGCCGGGCCGGTTATATCCACGGTGGTGCGCGACAATCCCCAGCTGCCGAACCTCGTCTCCGCCTCCGCCTTGAACTCCTCCTGGGGACGCTTGGTCACCACATTGACGAAGCCGCCGGGCTCGAGGCGCCCATAGAGCACGGAAGCCGGCCCTTTGACGATTTCGACCCGATCGGTGAAAGCGATCTCCTCCCCGCCGATGAGGTTTTGGAGCTTCAGGCCGTTGCGCCAAGTCGCGGACCTGAAGCCGCGAATGAGATAGCTGTCATAGTAAGTGCCCGGCGAGGCTTGCACGCCGCTGACATTCTTGACGGCCTCCATGGTGTTCAGCGCCTGCTCGTCGACGATCACCTCATGCGGGATGATCTGCACCGCCACCGGCGTGTCGAGCAGAGGCGCATCGGTCTTGGTGGCGCTGACGGCGGAAGACCGAGCATAGCCGGTCTCCTTCGCCGCGGGTCCCAAGGCGTCGCGGACGGGAGACGGCTTGGATTCCCCGGCGACATCGATCGTGGGGAGCGCCTCCTGCGCGAGCGCGGCGACGGACGGAAGCATGAGGACCAATGCGGAAACGCCCCGCAAGAGGATCGAGTCTTTCATAGCTGAATTTCTCCTGGCGCGACGACATTGGCCGCGCGAAAGCCGAGAGGAAGGAAGATGCGGCGGCGCCGCTGCTCGGGCTCAGGAGAAAAGGGGCGGCGCGCGGGGCGACCAGGAACTCGCCCAGCCGCTCGGCCGGCCGCTGCGCTTGTCGACCGGGGGCCTAACGCCGCCGCGCGGCGCGTCGAAAGCCGGCGACCCGGCGAGAGAGGCGTGGAGGAGGTCGAACGCCGGCGGCGGCGCATCGCAGTTGCGGTCGCAGGCGCCAAAGAGCAGACAACAGGGCGGCTCATCGTGGCCGGGGGCGCGCCGATGAGCGTCCGACTTCTGCGCGACGCAAGCGACGGAAAGCGTCGATGCGCCGAGCTCCGGCGTCGTCGAATGCGGCGACCTGCCGCCGCCGATCGCGGCGAAGGCCTGGAGGGCGAAACAGAGCGCCGCCAAGCTCATGAAAAGCCAACGGAGCCTTTTCGCCAATCCCTTCGTGTGAGTTTCAGCCGCCGTCATGGCGCCGAGCCTCCGCATCTCGATTTGTCGCCGCCGATCGAGTCTACGCCGATCGATTCCGTGAAAATACGGACCGATCCTCCCCTTAGTCTCACATATCGAGAGGCGGCGCCAAAGATTGGCTCACTGTATCATCCGAGCAACAGAGCGGCGGCCGACCGACGGCGCCCGCCATTGATTTATCGTAAAGTATCCGTCAGATCGACGCGGCTTCGGCCTCGGCGTCCCGGGCCGGCCGCGAGCTGCAGCGTGACCTGATCCGATCGGCTATGCTCACGCTATATAGATACTCTGCTCGGGAGCAAATTCGGATGATCGCGAGATCAGAAGGCGCTCTTCGAGAAAATTTTCCCTATAAGAAGGGTGAGATCATGCGTATTCTCCTCGTCGAGGACGAGCCGGAGATGGGGCGACTGGTCGCCTCGCTCGTCGCGGAAGCCCAATTCATCGTCGATCGCAGCGGCTCGCTCGAGGAGACGATCGAAGCCGCGACGAGGGCCGACTATGGTCTTATTCTTCTCGACCGGCGCCTGCCCGACGGCGACGGTCTGTCGATCGTCGCCGATTTGCGCAGGCTGCGGCCCGGCGTGCGGATCATAATGTTGACGGCGCTGGACTCGCTGGACGACACGATTTGCGGGCTCGACGCGGGGGCGGACGACTATCTCGCCAAGCCGTTCCGCGGCCCGGAGCTGATGGCGCGGATCCGGGCCTGCCTGAGGCGTCCTGGAGCCGAGCCGCAGCCTTCGCTCGCCGTCGCCAATCTCGCCCTGGACCTCGCCAGTCGCGAGGTGACGATCGGCGGCCGACCCGTCGGCTTGCATCGGCGCGAGCTCGCGCTGCTCGAAGCGCTGATGCGGCGCGCCGATCGTGTCATAGCGCGTGAAGCCTTGCTGGATGAGGTTTACGGCCTCGACGCCGAAATCCAGCCGCATACGCTCGACACGCTCGTCTGGCGATTGCGCAAGCGGCTCGAATCCTTCGGCGCCGGCGTCACGATTCATCTCGCGCGCGGCATCGGCTATATGCTGACGGAAGCCGCGCGATGAGCGGAGGCCCTTCGCTGGCGTTGCGGGCGGCCGCCTATCTCTTGGCCGCGCAGCTCGTCGCGGTCGGCGCGGGATGGATCTGCGCGCTCGTTCTCGGCCTCTTCGGGCTGGAGGATTTTGCGACCTCGCTCGATGAGATCGCCTATCCACGCACGCGCGAGCTGATCATGGCGTCTATCGAACGCGGCGCAGACGGGGCGCTGCGAGTCGAGCCCACACAGGCGCTGCTCGCCGAATTGGCGCATAATCCGAAGCTGAAATATGCGGTGTTCGAGCCGCTCGAGATGCGGCCCGCCCGCGGCTCTTCGCCCGAGCTCGTGACGGCATTGACGAGCCTTCGCGCTCTACATCCGAGCTGGGTTCATTTCTCGCTGGACCCGGATCGGCGCGGCCGACCGACCGGTTATCTCCAATCGCGAGAGACGCCCTACGGCCCCGTGTCGATCGGCGTCCACGGCTTCGCATTTCGTTGGCCGGACATATTTGTATCGATGTTCTACGACGCCAAATGGATGAGCGCCTATTTCGGCCCCGCCATGCTCTTTTCCATTTTGACGAGCTGGTTCGCCGTGCGCCGCGGGCTCGCCCCGCTGCGCGACATCGCCGCCGAGGCCGCGCGGATCGACATGGACACGCTCGAGCAACGTCTTCCCGCCGCAACGACGCCCGCGGAAGTCCGGCCGCTGGTCGTCGCCTTCAATCAGGCGCTGGAGCGTCTCGACGCCGGAGCCGCGCGGCTGCGCCGTTTCACCGCCAACGCCGCTCATGAATTGCGCACCCCTGTCGCGATTTTGACCGCGCGCCTCGACGCTCCGAAGCAGCCGAGCTTTCTCCTCGATCTGCAAGGCGACGCGCACCGCATTCGCAATATCGTCGAGCAATTGCTGGCGACGACCCGCCTGTCGGACAGCCCTGCCCGCTCGACAGAAGAGGTCGATCTCGTGGCCTCGAGCCGGCGCGTCGCCGCCGATGCGCTGCTGCTCGCCGTTCAGAATGGTCGCCAGATCGAATTCGATGCTCCCAATTCCGCTGTCTTTGTCAGCGGAAATCGCGCGGCCCTCGAGTCCGTTCTCTCCAATCTCGTCGACAATGCGCTACGCGCCGAGCCCGAAGGCGGATCTGTGATCGTCCGTGTCGGCGCCGACGCCATGGTCGAGGTCATCGACCATGGCGAAGGAATCGCGGAAGCGGATCGCGAGCTCATTTTCGAGCCGTTCTGGCGCAAGAGCGAGACGCCGCCAGGAACGGGTCTCGGCCTGACGATCGCGAGAGAGCTGATGACGCGCCTCGGCGGCCAAATCATCGTCGGCGACACCGAAGGCGGAGGAGCGACGTTCAAGCTCTCTTTTCGGCGGCTGCCGCAAGAGTGAGATGCGGCAAATCGCACGTCCGAGATATCGATGAAGGCCTCGCGCCTCGATACGTTCGATAGCGACGCGCGATCCTTTGATTTCCGTCGCGCCGATCATCGCTCCGCATCATCGCAATGCCCGGCGTGATCGCGTCGGCTCTCATTGCGTCTCCCGCGCGCAGACCGCGTCGATGATGGAGACTGCCGCGTCGATTTCGCCTTCCTCGACCGTCAGCGGAGGAAATAGGCCGAGGAACGATCCCATGGCGCGGGTGAGGAGCCCGCGCTCGGCCAGCAACGCGCGCATCGGCTCCGCCTCTCCCGGACACGCCAGGCCCTGCATCAGGCCGATGCCGCTCAGCGCCGTGAACGCCCCGCGGCGCTTGTAGAACAGCTCCGTGAGCCGGTCTTCGAGACGCCAGCCTCGATTCTGCACGCGTTCCAGAAAGCCGGGAGCCGCCAGCATATCCATAAGAGCGCGCCCGCTCACGAGCGTCGACCGATCGACGAGAGGCGGGTGGCCCGGCGCTCCACGCGCCAATCTCTGGGTGACAACCAGCGCCGCCAGCGGCGACGCCTTCGCCGGCCGATGGAGGGCGACCATCACATCCGGGGTCACGCCGGTCCATTCATGCGCCCACAGCATGCCCGAGCGCCCGAAGCCGCAAGAACTTTCGTCGTAAGCGAGGACGAGCCCATATTCGTCCGCGGTCTCGCGCAGTCGCGCGAGCTGCCCTCCCGGAACGATTTCGAAACCGGATTTCGTCCTCACCGGAGCGATCAGCATTCCAGCCGTCCGACTGTCGATTTCCGTGGCCAATGCGCCCGGATCGTCGGTTTGGAGCAGCACGACATCGCCATCGGCTTCCAAGCCGGGGGGCAAGCCCGCCGCTCCGTCCGAGGCTCCGACGCAGACGATGAGCCGGCGTCGCTTTGGGCGGCCGACGATCCGATGGTGACGCCGCATCGTCTCGACTGCGTAGCGCCATGCCTCCGCCTCGGACTGAAACAAGAAGACGCGATCGCCAAAAGACAGTGGCGTGATCTGAGCGCAGAGCGCGTCGGAGAGCTCGGCCGCCTCCTGAGCCTCTTCCGATAGCTCCGCCGATCCAGCGAAATCGTCCGGCGAGGCGCCGGAAAAGTCGAGCGGAGTCGCCGCCGCAGGCCCGTCGCTGGCGAGGACAGGCTCGATTTGCTCGTTTGGCTCGTTGGCCGGATCTGACGATGCGCCTGACATGTTCCGCTGTTCGAGAGGCAAGGCTGCGCGTTTGCGAGGCGTCGCGCCCGGCTCCAGTCGTGATTCCGCAAGCAAGGATGGAGCCACAGGCCCCGTCGCCGTCCGGCCGGGCCGTGAAGCCCGACTGCCGCCGCTTCTCGCTCGCTTCGCAAAATGATTGTCGCGAGCCCCTTTGGACCGAGCGAGAAGAAGACCGTCTTTCGGGCTGGCGATCTCATCGCGCGAGCGCCGCCGCCTTTCCCCAGAGGACGGTCTCCAATGGGCTTGCGCCGCCGGCGTCGCCGCACCAAAGTGCGGCGAAAGGAAGCTGCGTCATGTCCAACCGTCACTTTGCTATCCTCGCCGCGGCCCTCGCCACGATCGGCTCCCTCGGGATCGCGCACGCGGAGCCGGTCGGCTCTGTGGTCGCGGCGCGCGGGGAGGCCGCGCTGGAGCGGGCCGATGGGCGTTCGCCGGCGGAGGCGGGCGCGGCCGTCCTGCTGAACGATCGCGCCACCACCGGCGAGGCGTCGCGGCTCGATCTCAAGCTCGGCGCGGCGACGCGCCTGCGGCTCGGCGCCAATGCGGTGCTGAAAGTCGACAAATTCGTCGGGAAATTATCCGCCCGGACCACTCTGGAAGAGGGGGCCGTGCTGATCGACCGCGCCAACGGGGCCGAAAAAAGCTTCGACCTCGAGACGCCCTACGGGCTTTTGTCGGCGCGCGGCACGGTGTTTTTCGCCGGCCCCAGCCGAGGGGTTTTCGGCGTTTTCGTCCAGAAAGGCGCCGTCGACGTCGTCACCCGGTCGGGCTCCGTGCGGCTGACGGCGGGAGAAGGCGTCGATTTCCCGCCGCCTCGCGTGGTCTTCCTTCCCGGTCTGCTCGACGCTGAGCCCTCGGAGCCGAGCCCGGTGACGAAATGGGGGGCGAAGCGCATCGAGGAGGCGCTGGAGTCCGTCCGCTGACGCGGCGCGTCACTCCCCGGCGAGCGTGAAGATCATCGTGTCCTCTGGCAGGCCTTTGAGCCGCAGCATGCCGAGCGGCGCCAAATCGCGCCGCGCCGCCGCCGCCGCGCCCGGTCCGATGCAGATTTGCGAATCGAACTGCTTGTTCGCCTGCTCCAGCCGCGCCGCGACGATCACCGCGTCGCCATAGGCGGTGTAGTTCAATCGGCGCGCGCCGCCGACATCGCCGACGATCGCCGGCCCCGTCTCGACGCCGACGCGCGTGCGCCCGAAGCCGGCCTGCGCCGCCAGCGGCTCTTTGCGGAAGCTCTCCGAAAATTCGACGATCGCCGCGGCGCAGTCGATGGCGGCGTCGACATGATCGGCGCGCTCCAGCGGCACGTTGAAAAAGGCGTGAATGGCGTCGCCGGCCACGCCGTCCACCATGCCGCCATGATCGGTGACGATGCGCTCCAGCCCGCCGAGATAGACGTCGAGCAGAGCGATGAGGTCGCGGGGCGCGAGGCGTTGCGTCATGGGGGTGAAATTTTCGATATCGGTGAAGAGCGCCGTGACGATGCGCATCTCGCCCTCGCGCCGCAGACGCTCGGGATGGGCGATGATCTCGCGCACGACGTCGACAGAAAGATATTGCTCGAATTTGCGCGAGATGAACGCCTTCATCTGGCGCGTGCGGGCGAAGGCCGCCGCCGCGGCCATATTGCCGGAGAGCAGGACGATGAGCGGAGGTCCGGCGGGATCGAGGACGATATTCTGAAAGATAAGCGCCGTCGCGGCGACGACGATCCAGAGCGCCGACAGAGCCGACTGCAGGGCGAAGGCCGTCATGGGGCCGACCCGCGCGGCGACGGCGGCAGCGGCGGCGGCGAGGACGAGGGCCGCGCCGACTTCCATCGCGACCGCGTGCTTCGGGCGCAACGGAGCTATTCCGGCGAGGAGCTGCTCCGCCGCTTCGGCGTGGATCTGCACGCTGGGGGTCAGCGGGCCGAGCGGGGTCGGACGCAGCGCTCCCGCCTGCGGCGCGCTGGCGCCGATGATGACCAATTGTCCCGCGAACCGCTCGGGCGCGAGGCGCCCTTCGAGAAGGTCGGCGGCCGAGATCGTGCGCTGCGCCCAATGGGCGGGATGGGACCAGCGCAGGCGCAGCGCGCCGCCCTCGCCCAAAGGCGCGCGGCGCGCCCCGATCTCGAGCCGACCGCCTTCGACAGAGAGCATGGCGACATTTTCGGCGACGCGGGTCGCCTCCAGCGCGAGGCCGGGAACGAGCCGATCGCCGACGGAGAACAGCAGCGGCGCTCGGCGCACCACCCCGCCCTCCTCGCCGAACAGCGACGATACGCCGAGACCCAGAGCCTCGGCCGCGAGCGGCTCGTGCGGAGCGATTACGCCGGAGATGGGACGCGCATATTTCAGGCTGGACGGCTCTTGGACCTCCACGAAATTGAACGCGGCCGGCGGCGCCGCGCCGCCCGCCAGCGCCGCCAGAATTGTCTGGCCGCGCTCGAGCGTCTCGCCGAATTCGTGATCTGGATCCGGCGCCTGCGCGAGAATCGGCGCGAGCTCGGCGCGCAATTTCGGATCGGACACGCCCTCGATATGAGCGCGCAGGGAATGCCGATCGGATCTGTCGAAGAAAATGTCGAAAGCGAGCGCCGCGGGACGTCCGTCGAGAATGCGCGCCGCGAGCCGCGCCATGTCGTCGCGCGGAAGCGGCCAGCCGCCGGCGCGGGCGACGCTCGCCGAGTCGATATCGACGACCAGCACGCCGGCGCGCCCTGTCTCGCGCGGGGCGACCCGCTGTAGCGCGTCGATCGCGCGCTCGCGCAGCACGCTCGCGAATCCGTGGAGATCCCTGGCCGAGAGAGCTGCGAAGATCAGAGCGCCGACGCCGCCGACGACGGCCGGCGCCGTGAGAAGGCGTTTGAGCTGGCGTCGCCGGTCGATCATGCGATGCGGGCCTTTGGCGCCGGCCGAGGAGAGAGCGCGCGCCGACGCCTTGTGCTACAGCGCTGGCGCTAGGGTCAATCCGGCGCGCGGCGCGATCTCAGGCCGCCGCTCCGCAGCATTTTTTGTATTTTTTGCCCGATCCGCAAGAACAAGGGTCATTGCGTCCCGGCCTCGGCTGCCGGACGACCGGCGCGCTCTTGCGGCCCTCGCCCTCGACGAAATACCAGCGCTGATCGGCTTCGTCGAAGCGAAACAGGGATTTCTCCCGATGCGTGAGACGCAGGCCTTCCGAAATATAATGCGCGGTGAATTCCACATGGCCGGTGGCGTCGCCGGGCTGGCCCGCCTCCGTCGCTTCTATATCGAGGCCGAGCCATTGCGATTTTTTCGACCAATCGGTGGCCGCCGCGCGGTGGAAGCTGGCCCGACGCTCGGGCGCGAGAGTAGTCTCCAGATAATCGATGCGGCCGAGAACATAGGCCGTGTAGCGCGAGCGCATCAGCGCCTCGGCGGTCGGCGCGGGCGTCGCCCCTTCGACATGAGGACCGCAGCAAGCGGAGAGAGACGCCGGCTCGGCGTCCTGGGCGCGGCAGGGACAGGGCTGATCGGTCATTCGGGACGGCTCATTCTTTTGCTCGGGCGCGGTCCGATCGACGGAGCGCGCGTCCATGAGAGAACGCTGCCGATTGGATCGAAAAGCGCTCCAGAAGGGGAATCTTCGAGCAGTAAGCAGCCTGTGTCCCGAGGTTCAACTGTTTTTTTCAGCGCCGGAATTCGCATGTCGCGGAATAATATGCGCCGATCGCATCCGGCGGCGACGCCAGCACGCTACCACCACCAAACCCGTCTGTTGCATTTTCGCCCCGACGCCCTATATCTCGTAAATCGAGTTTCGGCCGAACGAACGAGCTTTCCCGCCTTTTGGCGCGTCGGCGTGCGACTTTCCTCCCAGAGCTTCGATCTCATGCGACCGCGAGACCGCGGCCGCCAGACTTCCTCTCGAGGGATAAGGAAAACGCATGCAAACCGGCATTGTGAAGTGGTTCGACTCGCAGAAGGGCTTCGGCTTCATCCAGCCGGACTCCGGCAGCGCGGATGTTTTCGTCCACATCAGCGCGGTGGAGCGCGCAGGGCTTCGCGGCCTCGCGGAAAGCCAGAAGATTTCTTACGAGACCGTCATCGACAAGCGCAGCGGCAAATCTTCGGCCGACCAGCTGCAGGTCGCCTGAAGCCCGAATTCTCGACCAAGAGGAGAAGGCCGTGGCGAAAGCCGAACTTGGCGCAAAGCGCCGATGCCTGAGCTGTGGCGCCGCGTTTTTCGATCTCAATCGCGAGCCGATCACCTGTCCGAAATGCGCGGCGATCTTCCAAGTCGTGGAGCTGCCGCGCTCGCTTCCGCGGAGGGCTCCGTATCGCTCCATGGCCGGCGACGCGCGCATCGGCGACCAGCCTTCGAGCGACGCCATCTCATCGACTGAGACGGAAGCCGAGGAGGAAACGGAGACCGAGGAAGAGGTGGACGAAGACGCGGAAGCCGACGACAGCGTCCCGCCGCCGATCGACGACGACGACAAGATCGAGGAGATCGACGACCTCCTCTAGAACGCTATTCTCCGTTAGAACGCTATTCTCCGTCCGATCGGAAGCGCCATCTAGCGGGACGCGCGCGAAGCAAATAATATTGCTTCGACCGAAGCTCGCTTCGGCGGCCCCGACCTTCCAACGAGCCGATGGCTCGACGAGACCCGTTCGAGCGCGTATCTCTCGCTTACTCTCCGCATCGCCCACTCGCCAGGCAAGCTCACCCGTGACCTTCCCGAACGCCCGCGCCCCGCTCGCCAAAGCCTTGGCGGAGCGCAATTACAATTCGCCCACGCCGGTTCAAGCGGCGGTGCTGTCCGCCGAAGCGCAAGACGGAGACATTCTCGTTTCCGCTCAGACCGGATCGGGAAAGACGGTCGCCTATGGCTTGGCCATCGCCTCGACGCTTCTCGGCGCGGCGGATCGCCTGCCGGAGCCGCGCGCGCCCCTCGCGCTCGTCGTCGCGCCGACGCGCGAACTCGCCTTGCAGGTAGAGCGCGAGCTGGGCTGGCTCTACGAGCATGCGGGGGCGCAAATCGTCGCTTGCGTCGGCGGCATGGATGCGCGCCTCGAGCGCCGCAAATTGACCGAGGGCGCCCATATAGTGGTGGGAACGCCCGGGCGTTTGCGCGATCACATAGAGCGCGGCGGGCTGGACACGACCCACATCGTCGCGGCCATTCTCGACGAAGCCGACGAGATGCTCGATCTGGGCTTTCGCGAGGATCTTGAGTTCATTCTCGAGGCGACGCCGCAGGATCGGCGCACGCTGCTCTTCTCCGCCACAATGCCCAAGGGCATTGCGGCTCTGGCCAAGCGTTATCAGCGCGACGCGCGGCGGATCGACGTGGCGCGCGGGGAGCGCGGTCACGGCGACATCGACTATCGCGCGGTTCGCGTCGCGCCGAAGGAGACGGAACTCGCGACCGTCAATCTCTTGCGCTATTTCGAGGCGCCGACGGCGATCGTGTTCTGCAACACGCGCGAATCTGTTCGTCATCTGCACGCAACTCTGCTCGAGCGTGGATTTGCGGCCGTGCTGCTGTCGGGCGAGCTCGGCCAGCACGAGCGCAATCACTCCATGCAGGCGCTTCGCGACGGGCGGGCGCGCGTCTGCATCGCCACCGACGTCGCGGCGCGCGGCATCGACTTGCCCAATCTCGATCTCGTCATTCACGCCGATCTGCCGCATGATGCGGAAGCGCTGCAGCACCGCAGCGGTCGCACCGGGCGCGCCGGGCGCAAGGGCGTCAGCGCGCTGCTGATTCCCTCGGCGAGACGCCAGCGCGCCGAGCGGCTGCTGCGCGACGCCGGCGTTCACGCATTTTGGAGCGGACCGCCCTCCGCCGAGGAGATCGACGAGCTCGATCGCAAGCGCATGATGCGCGATCCGCTGCTGGCGGAGCCACCGAGCGAGGAGGATTTCGAGGCGGCGAAGCTGCTTCTCGC
Source organism: Methylosinus sp. PW1 (assembly GCF_000745215.1). Lineage (NCBI taxonomy): Bacteria > Pseudomonadati > Pseudomonadota > Alphaproteobacteria > Hyphomicrobiales > Methylocystaceae > Methylosinus > Methylosinus sp. PW1. The sequence continues at coordinate 155,855 of NZ_JQNK01000004.1, read as the reverse complement.
GGAGCGATCGCCCGAGCTGCTCGGCGCCATGCTCGTTCGGCTCTACCGTGCGCGGCTTCCCGCGACCGAGGCCGTCTTCGACCCCGGGCAGGAGCCGGAGCGTCGGGAGCCCCGCGAGTCTCGGGAGCCCCGGGAGTCTCGGGATCGAGAGCCCCGCCCCTCCCGGGCGGCAGGCGCGCGGCCCGCCAAGGAGCCGCGTCCGTCCCGCCTGCCCGGCGGCGCGGTCTGGTTTCGTCTCGACATCGGCCGAGCGAAGAACGCCGATCCGAAATGGCTGCTGCCCATGCTCTGTCGCAAGGGAAATCTTACGCGGCAAGACATTGGCGCGATCCAGATCTTCGAGCATGAGACGCAGGTCGAGATCGCCGAGCCGGCGGCCGCGCAATTCGTCGTCGACATGCGCCGGCCGGGCGGCGACAATATCCGCGTGGAACGTCTCGACGGCTATTCCGAGCCGAGACACGTCAAGCCGCCGCGCAGAGACGCCCCGCCGAAGCACAAGCAGAAGCCGCGGCGGGAAAAGCAGCCGCGGGGCTGACGGCTTCGGCGTCTTTGCTCTGACAGTGCGCCACATGTCGACGCCCGTCCATCGATAGCCGCCGCACCCACGGCGCAAATATTGTCGTGACATTCGTCGCCGCGCAGCGGCCGCAGGCTGCTCATCGTCGGCGCTCCCCCAGGGCGACGCGCGCGCAGAAAATTTGTTTGGCGCCTTCGTCCAGCCTCGCACGTCTTTGTCAGCAGGAATGCGTACGCCGACGGAATGGTCCGTCGTCGCGGGGGCGCCGATGGGGTGCACGATGTCCAAATCGTCAGATGCGTTTGCGAGCAGCCGCGCGCCGTCGACCGCGCCGACCGACCCGGAATTTTCGAATGCGAGCGTGCAGCTCGTCGATCGCCCTTCGGACGGCGAATTCCCGAGTTCCGGCGCCGAGGACCTCCATGCCGCATATCCGCTCTACAGCGCGTTCGGCAATCGCTATCTCGCGCGCCAGGCCGATATCGAATCCAATGCGAGGACCTATCCGCGAAGCCTGCCGATCGCCCTCAGAGCTGGCCGCGGCGTCATCGTGGAGGATACGGAAGGACGTGAATACATCGACTGTCTCGCGGGAGCGGGCGCCTTGGCTCTCGGCCACAATCATCCGGTTGTCGTCGAATCCATCCGCGCGACCTTGGCGGAGGAGGCGCCGTTCCAGACGCTCGATCTGCCGACGCCGCTGAAGGATCGGTTCATCCGCGAGCTGTTCGACAGTCTTCCGCCGACATTCGCGGAAGACTTCAAAATACAATTTTGCGGCCCCTCCGGCGCGGATGCGATCGAGGCGGCTCTCAAGCTCGTCAAGACCGCGACCGGGCGGCGCGGCGTCGCATCGTTCCAGGGCGCCTATCATGGAATGACCCATGCGACCCTCGGCGTCACCGGCGAACCGACTCCGCGAAGATCCGTCGGCGGTCTCGGCGGCGAGGTCCAATTTCTTCCCTACCCTTCCGATTATCGCTGTCCCTTCGGACTCGGCGGGGAGGCCGGCTCGGACATTGGCGCGCGCTATATCGAGAATCTCTTCGAGGATCCGAACAGCGGCGTGCTGCCGCCCGCCGGCATGATACTCGAGGTCGTTCAAGGAGAGGGCGGCGTAAATCCGGCGCCGGACGACTGGCTGCGCAAGATTCGCGACATCACCAAGCGCCGCGGCATTCCTCTCATTCTCGACGAGGTGCAAACAGGTCTCGGGCGCACCGGACGCATGTATGCATGCGAGCATGCCGGCGTGACTCCGGATGTGCTCGTGCTGTCGAAAGCGATCGGCGGCGGCCTTCCGCTATCGGTCGTCGTCTATCATCGCGATCTGGATATATGGAAGGCCGGCGCGCATGCCGGGACGTTTCGCGGCAATCAGCTCGCCTTCGCATCGGGCGCCGCGACGATCCGCCATATCATGCGCGAAAGGCTCGACCTCAATGCGGAGACGATGGGCGCGCGTCTTCGGCGCGGACTGGCGTCGATCGCCGAAGACGCATCCTGCATCGCCGACATTCGCGGACGAGGCCTCATGGTCGGCGTGGAGATCGTCGACGACCGCGCGCCGGATGGAGCGACGCGGCCGGCGGCTCCGGAGACGGCGCGAAAAATCCAATATGAGTGTCTGCGTCGAGGTCTCATTCTCGAGCTCGGCGGCCGCTTCGCGTCGGTTGTGCGCCTCCTGCCGCCCCTCATCGTCAGCGACAGCGACATAGGCGCCATTCTCGACAGATTCGAAGCGGCGTTGAAAGCCGTCGAACGAGGCTACACTTCCGCTGCGAGTCGCTGAATGCGCGTGCGGAACAATTCGGCTCGACGCAACGGGTGGTCGTCGTCGAGCGGCGGCGTCATGGCTTCTTCGCGCCGATGACGACAGTCGCCGTGCGGCCGGCGATCATGGCCACGTCGCCGGCCGTCGGATCGAGCGCGATGCGGACAGGTATGCGCTGCGCGAGCCGCACCCAGCTGAACGTCGGATTGACATTCGGCAGCATCGTCGTTCCGGCGCTACGCTCGCGATCCTCTATGCCGCCCGCTATTCCTTCGACGCGGCCGTAAATCGTCTTCGTCTCGCCCATCAAATGAATCTCGGCGCGGTCGCCGACGTGAATCATCGGCAGCTTCGTCTCCTCGAAATAGCCGTCGACATATAGGCTCTCGGCGTCGATCAGCGCCGCGACGCCCTTGCCCGCCGTCACATAGGCGCCGGGCCTCAGGTCGAAATTCGTCAAAGGCCCGCTGACGGACGCGCGCACCTCCGATCGATCGAGGTTCAATCTGGCGACATCGCGGTCGGCCGCCGCCTGCCGCAACGCCGCTTGGGCCTGGGCCTGCGCGGAGATCGCCGCATCGAGCTGCTGCTTGGAGACCGCGATCGTCTTCGTCGCCTCGAGAGCGCGATAGCGCGCGAGATCCTTCGTCGCGACGTCGAGCGCGGCGGCGCGTCCCTCGAGAATCGCCTCGGCCTGTCGCAGCGCGAGAACGAAGCGCTCCCGATCGATGCGGAACAGCGCCTCGCCCTTGTGAACGAATTGATCTTCGTGAACGAGCACCTCGCTGACCAGCCCCGACACATCGGCGGCGACGGCGACGACGTCGGCGCGCACGCGCCCGTCCCTGGTCCAGGGCTCCGCCTCGTAATATTCCCAAAGGCGCCAGATGACGAAAGCCGCCGCCAGGGCGAGCGCCAATGTCGTCGCGATGCGAAGGAAGGAGAGCAGCTTTGTTTTCACAGACGTTCCGGGGACAAGAGAAGAACGCAAGCGCCGAGCAGACAGACGAACATGGCGAAATTGAACAAGGCCGGGTGCCAGACGAAGCGGTAGAAGCCGATGGTTGCGAGCGCTCGCGCGATCACGACCTCCAGAACGAAAGCGGCGAGCGCGAAGGCGAGCAGCGACGATACGAACACGCCGAAGATGCTGATTTCTGCAGTCATGCGACTTTCGCCTCCAACAAGGACTGGTCGGGTGGGGGCGCCGCGGCGAAGAGACAACGCCGCAGGCCGACCAGAGCGAGCAGCAGGCGCGCGTCGCCGGCGTTTCGCGCCGTCGCCATTGCGCGATCGATCGCATGCAGAGCGGCCCGAGACGGCGCCGGCGCCCCGATCTGGAAAGAGCGGGAGAGATGCTTCAACAATGCGTCGATCCGTCTTCGGCGAGAGCCGACCAGCGTGTTTCGCGATCGGCGCGCATCGAGAATATTCAGCCCGGTTCTCAAATCGCGCAGCGCATCCGGCAGTTTGCCTTCGACCGCATGGGCGATGGGCGCGAGCAGAAACAGACGATCGAGCATCAAGCCCATGAGGCGCACATCGTTTCCCGCGCGCGGGTCGGCCGCCTGAACGAGCGCGTCCCGATTGGCGCGCGCATAGCGGCGCGCGCGCAATTGCGCGCCGGCGCGGCGGATCAAGGCCGTCGTGACCGCGGTCAGCGCCATGCCGGCGGACATTGCGAGACTCGTATTCACGAAATTCTCGGCGTCCGCGGAATAGAGCTCCTGCACGGCCATGGCGGTCGGCGTGACGATGGCCAGCGGCAGGCCGATGCGAAAGGTCTGCGGCGAGGCGATGAGCAAGCCGAAGGCGAGGTAGACAGGCGCGAGCGCCAGCGCCAGCGTCTCGAAATTGTGAATGTGCGGCAAGATGACGAAGAGGTAGACGCCGGCGATCGTCGTGGCGAGGATCGTCCATTTGGCGAAGCCGGCGATCGACGGAGTGGGATCGTCCTGAGATGCGTAGAGGCTTCCGACGATCGCTCCCATCATGGCGGCGATCGAGCCCTCCGGCCACGCCGTGGCGATCCAGAATAGGCAGCAGGCGAAAATCGCGCAGGCGAGCGCGAAGGCCGCATGCAGCGCTGCGCCATGGTCGAGATGACGGACGCGCGCGATGCGCGATTCGACCGCGAGGCGCAAGGGCGCTGGCCGAGACGATCCGTGGGCGAGGGCTTTCGTCAGCTCCCCGCAGTCGAACAAAATATCGAGCAGCTCGGCGATGCGGAGGCAGAGGCTCGCCTCGATGAGCGCGCGCCAGTCGGCGTCAGCGCTCACGACGGCAGCCGCTTCGAGGTCGCGCCGAAGCTCGGCAGCCTCCTTCTCCGTATCGATGGATTCGGCGGCCGCGATCAGGGCGCGCGCGCGCTCGACGAGTGCGCCAACGCGTTCCGAGGCGCCGCCGAGATCGGCGAGCGCGGCGAGGCGATCCGAGATCGCCGACAGAACGGGAAACAGCATGAGCATGCGTGGCGCGATGCGACGGATGCTGTCGAGCGATCGGCGTTCGACCGCAGCATCGAAGGAGAGATGGGCGGCGAGCGTCTCGATCTCCGCCACATCGGTCACGAGGCGTAGCCAATGCGCGTCGTTCGGCGCGCTTGTTTGCGGATCGAGCGCGTCGCTGGCGGCGTCGCGTCCGTGCCGCAGCGAGATATCGAGCCTTTCGGCGACGACGGGACCGACGGAGCGCGGGAAGACGAGGCTCGACACGAGCGAAGCGCAAGCGATGCCGACGAGGATCTCTTCGGTTCGCGACAGAGCGAGATCGAAGACCGTCGCCGGCGCGTCGACGGCCGGAAATCCGACGATCGCCGCCGTATAGCCGGCGAGCATGAAAACATAGCCGCGCGGCGTGCGGTCGAGCAGCGCGAGATAGAGGCAAAATCCCGACCAGATCGACATTGCGAGCGCCAGCACGAGCGGGGCGTCGACCAGATTGGGAACCATCAGAACCGCGCCCGCCGCGCCGATCAATGTGCCCGCAGCCCGATAGACGGCCTTCGACATCGTCGCGCCGGCGAGCGGCTGCGAGGCGATATAGACCGACGCCAACGCCCAATAGGGCCGCGGCAGATCGAGCCAGAAGCTGACGGCTAAGGCCAGCATGGCGGCGATGAATGTCTTGACCGAGAACAGCCAATGGCTCGAGCCAAAAAATGGCATGAAGGGGTTCCGGATGCGTCGGCGACCGCAGCGAAGCGCTTGCGTCTTGCCGGGCTTTCTATAAAAATGACCACATGGTCATTTTATGTCAAGCCATGATATGGCGGAGAGACACGAGAAGAATGGCGAAGCGACCGACAAAGCCCACGAAGAGCGTGGAGCCGCGGCGGGCCGGTAGAGGGCCGAGCCCGGAGAAGACCGCGCAGACGCGCCGCGTCATCATCGACGCGGCGCTCGGGGAGTTTCTCGAGAATGGTTACGCCGACACGACGATGGACGGCGTCGCAAGACGCGCGGGCGTCGCCAAGGGCACGTCCTATCGATACTTTCCGGCCAAGGAGGCGCTGTTCGAAGCGGTGGTGCGGGAGAAGATCGCAGGAGCGCTGATCGACGCCGACCCCGCCAATCGCCGACCCGACGAGCCGGTGTCGACATTCATACGGCGCACCATGCTCGTGTCGATACGCGAGATCGAGCGCAATGGCCGCGCCGCCATCGCGCGGCTCGTGCTCGTCGAGGGCGCGCGATTTCCCGAGATGACGGAGATCTATCGACGCGTGATGTTCGAGCCGCTCTTGAATCAGATCCGCGCTCTGGCCGCGACCGCGCGCGCGCGAGGAGAGCTGCGCCGGCCCGAGCTCGAGGACTATCCTCATCTGCTCATCGCGCCGATCTGGTTCGCGATCATTCACAATGGTCTGCTCGATCGCGCCCACCCTCTCGACATCGGCGATCTGTTCGAAGCGCATCTCGATCTCGTTTTCGACGCGTGAAGCGGCGCGACGTCGCGCGCCTGTCTGTCGGCCATTCTTCTCATTTTGAAATTTTCACGCGTCGAGCAGAGGCTGTCCTGCGGCTCGATCGTCCGACGACGGCCGCAGCTGTCGCAAATTTGCGACAATCGGAAGCGCGTCGCTCTTTCGTGATCTGGCGCGCCACGCCCATTCGATGAATATCGATCCTCGAGCGGCGTCGCATGCGGCCGCTGCATGAGCGCGCGGCGGGCGGCGAACGGCTTCCCGGGCTCGGCGCCGTCCGTCGCGCATGAAGCGCAAGCGAGAAAAAACCGGCTGCGGAGGAAATGAAATGCAGATGACGAAACTTCGACTGTCGATGTCGGTTGGCGTGCTCGCGCTCGCGGCGAGCGGCGCCTTTGCGGACACATTGCTCGACCTGCAAAAGGACCCGCGCCAATGGGTGTCGCCGACAGGCGATTACGCCAATCTTCGGCATTCGGCGTTGAAGCAGATCACCACGGCGAATGTGCACAAGCTCGCAGTCGACTGGCAATTCTCGACGGGCGTCTTGCGCGGACACGAGGGCGCTCCGCTGGTCATTCACAATGTGACGATTCCCGGCGTCGTCGAGAAGGACGGCAAGACGACGAAAGCAGCCTATGTCACCGACGTGATGTATCTGCACACGCCGTTTCCCAACAATGTCTATGCGCTCGATCTGAGAGATCCCGATCACAAGGTGCTCTGGAAATACGCGCCGCAGCAGGACGCCTCGGTCGTTCCTGTGATGTGCTGCGACACGGTCAATCGCGGCCTCGCCTATGGCGACGGCAAGATCTTCCTCGCTCAAGCCGACACGACTCTTGTCGCGCTCGACGCCGCGACGGGCGCGTCTTCCGGCGACGGCAAGGACAAGCCGATCTGGTCCGTCAAATTCGGCGATCCGTCGAAGGGGGAGACCTCCACGGCGGCGCCGCATGTGTTCAAGGACAAGGTGCTCGTCGGCAACGCCGGCGGCGAATATGGCGTGCGTGGCCATATCTCCGCCTATGATGTGAAGACCGGCGCGCTATTGTGGCGCGGCTATTCCACCGGGCCGGACGAAGACACATTGATCGACCCCGAGAAGACGACGCATCTCGGCAAGCCGGTCGGCAAGGACTCCGGGGTCAACACTTGGCAAGGCGATCAGTGGAAGCTCGGCGGCGGCACGACATGGGGCTGGTACAGCTACGACCCCGAGCTCAATCTCGTCTATTATGGCTCCGGCAATCCCTCGACATGGAATCCGATTCAGCGCCCTGGCGACAATCGCTGGTCCATGACTTTGTGGGCGCGCGATCTCGACACGGGCAAGGCGCGATGGGTCTATCAGACGACGCCGCACGACCAATGGGATTATGACGCGGTCAACGAGCTGCTGCTCGTCGATCAGGAGATCGAGGGAAAGAAGCGCAAGACCGCCGTTCATTTCGATCGCAACGGCTTCGGCTACACGCTCGATCGCGTCAGTGGCGAATTGCTCGTCGCCGCGAAATTCGATCCCGCCGTCAATTGGGCCACGAAGATCGATCTCGACAAAACGTCCAAGACCTATGGCCGTCCGATTCTCGACGAGCGCTTCTCGACCGAGGCGCATGGCGAGGACGAGACGACGCGCGGCGCCTGTCCGACGACGCTCGGCTCCAAGGACGAGCAGCCCGCGAGCTATGACCCGAACACGGGCCTCTTCCTCGTGCCGACCAATCACGTCTGCATGGATTTCGAGCCGTTCCGGGTCAGCTATTCGGCCGGACAGCCCTATGTCGGCGCCACAGTCGAAATGTTCCCCGCCGATCGCGACAAGGGCGAGACGCATACGGGCAATTTCATCGCCTGGGACGCCAAGACCGGCAAGATCGTGTGGGCGAACAAGGAGCAATTCTCGGTCTGGTCGGGCGCGGTCACGACGGATGGCGGCGTGACTTTCTACGGCACGCTCGAGGGCTATCTGAAGGCCGTCGACACAAAGACGGGCAAGGAGCTGTTCCGACGCAAGACGCCTTCCGGCATCATCGGCAATGTCATCACCTATGAGGTCGGCGGAAAGCAATATGTCGCTGTGCTTTCGGGCGTCGGCGGCTGGGCGGGAATCGGCCTCGCGGCGGGATTGACGAAGAGCAGCGACGGTCTCGGCGCCGTGGGCAATTATCGTAGCCTGTCGAACTATACGGCGCTCGGCGGCGTGCTCACCGTGTTCGCCCTGCCGGAATGAGCGCATGCGCGCGGCGCGCCGTCTGGAGGGCGCGCCGCGTGGTTGTGTGCAGCGGCTCATCGGGACGGCCGATTGATGAGCATCGCATTGTCCGTTCGCCCCAATGGGGTATATCGCGTGGGCAAGCACGTCGACGATGAGCCCTACGAGACTTCGACATAATTTCCATAGAGGCTCAGTTGCGGAATCGGACGTCACAACAGTCCGACGCGCGGCTCGATCGCCTCTTGCCGCTCGGGAATCTCCAAAACCGGATCTTAGACCGCCAGTTCTGCAGCCGATCGATATAAAGATAAATCACTGGCGTCGTGTAGAGCGTCAAAAATTGGCTCATGATCAAACCGCCTATGACCGCGATGCCGAGCGGCCTGCGTATCTCCGATCCCTCGCCGGTTCCGAACGCCAGAGGAACGGCGCTCGAGAGCGCGACGATCGTCGTCATAAGGATAGGGCGAAACCGATAAACGCAGGCTTGCCGGATCGCTTCCGCCGCCTCGAGCGCGTTGCGACGCTTCGCGTCGATGGCGAAATCGATGAGCATGATCGCGTTTTTCATCACGATTCCGATCAGCAACAATACTCCGATCATCGCGACGATGCTCAAGTCCGTCTTACAGACGATGAGAGCCAGGAGAGCGCCCACGCCCGCGGATGGAACCGTCGACAAAATCGTGATCGGGTGAAAAAAGCTCTCGTAGAGAATCCCGAGCACGATATAGACCGTCATGAGCGCCGCCGCGATCAGCACAGGCTGATTGGCGAGCGCGTCCTGATAGCTCGCCGCAGCGCCCGCGAAAACGCCGTGAATCGTCGCGGGCGCTCCGATCGCCGCCATGGTTTCGTCGATTGCTCGCGTCGCGTCGCTGAGCGACCTCCCCTCCGTGAGATTGAAAGAGATGGTGATGGCGGCGAAATTACCTTGATGGTTGACCTGGAGCGGCGTTTTTCCCGCATCCAGGCGACTGAAGGCGGGCAGAGGCACCATTGTTTCGGCGCCCGAACTTATCGCATTGCCGGCTGCGGCGTTGTTGCGAACCGAATAGGCTTGCGTCTGTGGGGCGAGCGGCGTCCCTTTGACTGACGATGAAGCATTGGAGGCGTTCTGTCTCGCGCTGATATAGAGATCGTCGATAGAGACCATGGACGCGCGGTATTGCGGCGCAACCTCCATCACGACATGATATTGATTGAGGGGCTCGTAAATGGTCGAGACCTGCCTTTGACCGAATGCGTCATAGAGCGTGTTGTCGATCTGCGCCGAAGTGAGGTTGAAGCGTGATGCTGTCGGCCGGTCGACGCGGACGCTGGTCTGCAGTCCCTTGTCTTGCTGATCCGAGCTCACATCCTGCAATACGGGATTGCGCCGTAGCGCCTCCGTCACTCGAGGCGCCCAGGATTGGAGCTCCTCGAGATTGTCGGACTGGAGAGTATATTGATAGAGAGCGTTGCTCGGGCGTCCCCCGATGCGGACATCCTGCGTAGATTGAAGATACAGCGCGGCTCCGCTGAGCTTGGCGAGCTTCGGGCGTAACCGCGTGAGGATTTCGTCGGCGGAGACGCCGCGCTCCCGAAGCGGCTTCAAAGTGACCTGCATGTCCGCGACATTCACGGAGCCGCTCGGACCAAAGGAGCTCCCCCCTATCGTGCCCGCGACCGTTTGTATGGCCGGATCGCTCTTCAGCAGGGCGATAGCCTGCTCCAGCTTCGCCTTCATCACCGCAAAGGAAACGCTCTGGTCGGCGACAAGGGCGCCGCTCATGCGCCCGGTGTCCTGCGTCGGAAAAAAACCTTTCGGAATGATCGCCAATAGGTGGAAGTTGAGCCCGATCGCGGCGAAAAGCGTGAGCGTCGTCAGGCGCGGGTGTCGAAGCGCGATTTCGAGCGATTTTTCATATCCGCGCTGCAGAGCCAAAAGAGCCCGCTCGCTGGCGCGAAGGATCCAAAGCGAGGACTTTGGGGGATGCTCGCGCATGATCTGCGCGCATAGCATGGGCGTCGCGGTGATCGAGAGCGCGAGAGAGATGAGAATCGCGACCGACAGCGTGACTGCGAATTCGTGTAGCATGCGGCCGACGAATCCGCCCATGAACAACACCGGAATGAACACGGCGACCAGCGACAGGCTCATGGACAGCACGGTGGGGACGACTTCTCGACTTCCGTCGATCACCGCGCGTCGTCGTGAGGCTCCTGCCTCTAAATGGCGCACGACATTTTCGACGACGACGATGGCGTCGTCGACGACGAAGCCCGTGGCGATCGTCAACGCCATGAGGGAGAGATTGTCGAGGGTGTAGTCCAATAAATACATCGCCCCGAACGAGCCGATCAGGGACACGATCACCGATATGCCGGGAATGATGGTCGAACGCCAATCGCGTAAGAACAGGAACACGATCAGGATCACGAGCGCGACAGCAATGACGAGACTTTGCTCGACCTCATGCAGCGAGGTGCGTATCGTCAATGTCCGATCCCGCATGACGCGCATCTCGGCTCCGGCGGGCAATGCGGCGTTGAGCGCGGGCAGCATAGCTCTGATCCGATCGACGATCTCTATGTTGTTCGCTCCTGGGGCTCGGGAGACATTTACTTGAATTCCCGGCACGTCGTCGATGAGGCCGAAGCTGCGCGAATCCTCGACCGAATCGACCACTTCGGCCAGGTCGTGCAGCCTGATCGTGGCCCCGTTCCGATATGCGATCACGAGATTCTCATAATCGCCGGCTCGGCGCTGCTGATCATTGCAATAGATTTGCAAGCGCCGCTCATCGATCGTCAGCGCGCCTTTGGGAGCATTGTAATTCGTCGCTGCGAGGGCGGCGCGCACATCTTCCAGGGAAATGCCGAATTTGAAGAGCGCACGCGGATCGAGCTCCACGCGAACGGCCGGCAGAGCGCCTCCGCTCACCGAAACCTGGCTCACGCCCGGCGCCTGGGAGAGCTTCTGCTGCAATATGTTGGACGCGGCGTCGAAGAGCTGACCCTGGGTTAGCGTGCTCGAGGTGAGCGAGAGGGTGAGGACCGGCACGTCCGCCGGGCCAGTGGCGCGCGTGGTCGGGTTGTTGCGCAATGATGTCGGCAGATCCGCGCGTGCGGCGGCGATCGCCGCTTGTATGTCGCGCTGAGCGCCGTTGATGTCTCGGTCGAGATCGAATTGCAGCGAAATTCGCGTCGCGCCGAGAGAGCTCGTCGACGTCATTTCATTGACGCTGGCGATCTTGCCGAGACGTTTTTCGAGCGGTGTCGCGACGGATGCCGCCATGGTCTGCGGACTGGCGCCCGGCATGGAGGCGACGACGGTGATCATCGGATAGTCGATTTGAGGAACCGGCGCCACGGGCAGCAGAAAAAAGGCGACCGCTCCGATCATGGTCAAACCAGCCATCAGCAGCGTGGTCGCGACGGGCCGCGCGACCGCTGTTTCCAGCAAGCTCATGGATCGCGGGCTCCCGCTTCGTCACCTGCGCTTGTGAGCGCGGAGCTTTTCGATAGACATTTTGGCGGCCCGCCGGCGCGCGGCCCATCAGGCCACGTAGCGAACATCATAACGGCGCCGACGCCCGTTTCGCGGCTCACGGCGATCGTTTCGGATAGGGCGACGCCGGGCGCGAGATCGACCGACAGGTTCCTGGCCGCAGCCATCATGAGGAGCGTCGGATGCAGGACGAAAGAGGCGCGCGGCGCTTCACAGACTCTCCCTTCGATCGTTTGTCGCTGCGACGGCATCCGAATGTGGGATGTCGCTCATGGCGTCCGGACGGTTGCCGTTCGGGCCGCAATGGCGCTACCCTACATATAACTATCCTACTTGTATACTAGGGTTATGAGGTGCGCCGGACAACCGCGATCCGCCCCGTCCGGGCATGTTTCATCATGCTAGAGGCGTCCGCTGTCGCCGATGCCGCGCTGGGGAGAAGGAGAATATGCCGGCCTCCGATCGATGGACCTTGCGTGCATAATGCCGCAATATTAGTAGGAAGAAGAATTGCTGTAGCGTCTGATAGGCGCGACGCAATGGCGCCGGCCCTCACTGGACGCCGTCCAGCTCATCGCATCGGTAGAATCTCTATGCGTCATGCTTCGCTCTTCGCGGCTCCAGTCGTCTTCGCTCTGTCGCTCGGCGTCCAGGCCGAGGAAGTCCTGCCCAAGCCAGAAGCGGCTCCCGCCGTGATCGCCGATCCGTCGCGCGACGCCACGCCGCCGGCCTGGCCGGCGCCGGTCGTGGCGGCACGCGGCGCGCCCAATGTCGTGCTGGTGCTATTGGACGACGCCGGCTTCGGCGCCACATCCACTTTCGGCGGCCCGGCGAAAACGCCGGAGCTGGACCGGCTGGCGGCGCGGGGCCTCAAATACAACGCTTTCCATGTCAGCGCTCTATGCTCGCCGACGCGCGCCGCGCTCCTGTCGGGCCGCACCGATCATCAGATCGGCTTCGGCTCCGTGGCCGATGGCGCGACGGGCTATCCGGGCTACAATGCGCATTGGCCGAGGAGCGCCGCGAGCCTCGCCCGCGTCTTGCGTGACAATGGCTACAGCACAGCGGCCTTCGGCAAATGGCACAACACGCCCTATGACGAAATCTCGCCTGTCGGTCCCTTCGATCGCTGGCCGACGGGATTGGGTTTCGAATATTTCTACGGGTTTCTGGCCGGCTATGACAGCCAATATGCGCCGCGACTCTATCGCAACACGACGCCGGCCGATCCGCCCCGCGCCGGCGAGCCGGGCTATCATCTCACCACCGATCTCGTCGACGACGCCGTCAAATGGGTCCATGCCCATGAGGCGGTCGCGCCCGCCAAGCCTTTCCTGCTCTATTTCGCGCCCGGCGCCACCCATTGGCCGCATCAGGTTCCCAAAGAATGGATCGCCAAATATAGCGGCGCCTTCGACCAGGGCTGGGACAAATTGCGCGAGGAGACTTTCGCGCGACAGAAGGCTCTCGGCGTCATTCCCGCCAATGCGGAACTCACTCCGCGTCCCGCCGAGCTGCCGCCCTGGGATGCGCTCTCAGGAGACGAAAAAAAGCTGTTCGCCCGGCAGATGGAGGTTTACGCCGCCTTCATGGAGCAGACCGATTTCGAGATCGGCCGTCTGCTGAAGAGCCTGGAGAAGGATGGGATCGCCGACAATACGCTGGTGCTCTACATCGCCGGCGACAATGGCGGGTCGGGCGAAGGCGGCGTCGATGGCCGCGACGTCATCGCGGTCGATGGCGCGGCCCCTTCGCCCGCGGATCGGCTGAAGCGCGCCGACGAACTGGGCGAGGAGATTTTCGACAATCATTACGCCGCCGCCTGGGCCTGGGCGAGCTCGACGCCCTTCCAATGGACGAAGCAGGTCGCCTCGCATCTCGGCGGAACGCGCGATCCGCTCATCGTCTCCTGGCCCGCGAAGATCAAGGCGCGCGGCGAATTGCGCACGCAATTCCAGCACATTACCGATATCGCGCCGACCATCTACGAGCTGGCGGGCATAACGGCGCCCGACAAAGTGGACGGCGTTGCGCAAACGCCGCTCGAAGGCAAGAGTTTCGCTGCGAGCTTCTACGACGCGAAGGCGCCGAGCAGCCATGGGCGGCAGGTGTTCGAGACCTCCGGCAATCGCGCCATCTACCAAGAAGGCTGGTGGGCCGGCGCGCGCCATGTCGCGCCCTGGTCGGCGACGCGCGGCGCCGATCTGGCGATCGGCCAACACCCTTGGGAGCTCTACGATCTGCGCGCGGATTTCTCGCAGGCGCATGATCTGGCTGCGGAAAAGCCAGAGAAAGTGAAGGAGCTGGCTGCGCTGTTCGACAGCGAGGCCGAGCGCACGCAAATCTACCCATTGCTGCCGGCGCGCGGCATTCTGCCTTCACCTGCCGATGGCCGCAATGTGTTCGATTATCGCCCTGGCGCCGACCATATTCCGCAGCGCATCGGGCCGAAGCTCAACCGGCGCGCCCATTCGATCGTCGCCGATGTGACCCTGCCCGCCCAGCCGGAAGGCGTGATTTTCGCCGATGGCGGCGATTACGGCGGCTTCTCGATCTATGTGAAGGACGGCAAGCTCGTCTATCTCGCCAAGGCCTGGGGCAATGTCGCCGGAAAAATCGTCTCGGCTGCGAAGCTTCCAGTCGGCGCGGCGCGGATCGGCGTGGAATTCGTCCCAGACGCCGCCAAGCCGCCGCCAGTCCGCACCTCCTTCGAGCCGCGCGTGGTCTTCGCCGGAAAGATCATCCTGAGCGTCAATGGCGCGAAGGTGGCGGAAGGGCGGATCGAAAATCTCCAGCTCTCCTACAATGAGACGCTCGACGTCGGCCTCGATTCCGGCGCGCCTGTCAGCCCGGATTACGCCGCGCCCTTCGCCTTCAACGGCCAGATCGACAAAGTTCATGTGGAGCTGAAATAGCCGCTCGGGATCAGCGCGCCAGCAAACGGCTCAATTCCGCGAAGCGGGAGTCCGTGGGCCAGAGCCGCGCCGCCGCCTCGACCTGCGCCCTCGCCTCCGCGAGGCGCTTCTGCCGCACGAGCCACAAGGCCAGCGAATAATGCGCGTCGGCGTCGGTCGGCGCCGCGGCGAGCGCTTTGCGCAGCGGCGTCTCGGCCTCGACGTCGCGACCGGTGGCGCGCAAGAGATCGGCGAGGTTCAGCCATGCCGGCGCATAATTCGGGTCGAGCTTCGATGCGCGCTCGAATTCTCGTTCCGCCTCCCGCGTCTCGCCGCGCTCGGCCGCCAAGGCGCCGAGATTGAGATGGCTTTCCGGACGATCTTCCGCGAGCCTCTCGGCCGCGCGCCATTCTTCGAGCGCCGGATGATCGGTGAATGGGGTCAGCCGCGCCGCTTCGATGCGGATCGCCCGCACGGGATCGTCGCGCAAAGGTCCGGCGAGCTTTTCGCGGAGCGCTTCGTCATAGGGCGCGAGGCCCCGCAGAGCGCCGAGGCGCAGCAAAGGCGAGGTCGAGCGGAGCGCCGGGATTAGGCTCTGCAGAGCGCCGGCGCCGGGACGCTCGGCGGCCGCGGCGAGGCGTGTGGCCCGGCTGATTTCGGAGACCGCTTCCTCCGGCGCTTGCCGCGTCGCGCCCCAGTCCCGCAATTTGGTCGCCGCCCAATCGGCGCTCTTGTCGGAATGGCAAGCGTTGCAGGCGTTGGGCGCGCCGAGCTTCGCGCTCTCCGACGGGCGGGGAATGCGAAAGGAATGATCATGACGAATGTGAATCTGCATATAGGCCCGCTGCGGCATATGGCAGGCGACGCATCGCGCGGCGGGCGAGTTCTCGGCGTGATGATGATGCCGCGGCCGGTCGAACGCCTTTTCCGAATGACATTGGCCGCAGAGCGCGTTGCCCTCGGCGCGCAGCCCGGCGCCATGCGGCTCGTGGCAATCGACGCAGGTCACGCCCGCGCCATGCATGCGGCTCTGCAGGAACGAGCCCCATTCGAAGACTTCGTCCTTGATCTGGCCGTCGTCGAAATAGAGCCCCGGCTCCAACAGCTCGGGCATGAAAGCACCGAGAAACGCCTCGCCGGGCCGCGCTCGCGCGATCGGCCGCCGGCGGGAGTGGCATGGCGCGCAAATCTCTTCTGAGGGGTTTTTCCGAACGTCGCCTTTCCACCGGCGAATGCCGCGCTCGTCGAAATCGCCCCAAAGGCCTGCGGCTTCCTCCCGAGAGACGATCAGGCGGTCGCTGGCCGCGCCCTCGCCCTTTCTCGCCCGCTCGACATGGCGCGAGCCGGGGCCGTGGCAGGCCTCGCAGGAGACATTCTCCTCCTGCCAGCGCGTGTCATAGCTGTCGGTTTCGAAACGGTAGTTTTTGACCACGCCGGTCGAGTGGCAATCAGCGCACATGAAATTCCAATTTTGCGCCCGCGCGGTCCAATGCAGCGGATCGCCGGGCGCGATGCGCTCGCCCGGATAAAGATCGAACCATCTCTGGCCGCCCTCGGACTGCGGCCGGGAATCCCAGGCCGTCGAAAACGCCTGCAGACGCCCCCCGGGCAGGGTCAGGAGGTATTGCTGTATGGGCGCGACGCCGAATGTCGCGGCGACAGCAAACTCCTGTTCCTCGCCGACCGAGCCTTCGGCGCGAATAAAAAAATCTTTTCCACGCCGGAAAAATCGAGGATCGGCCCCAGAGAAATTGCCGAGAACCGTTTCGGTCGTCGGCGCCTCCATGCTCCTCGCGTGATGAGACCGGCTCCAGGCTTCGGTCTGCGTCGCATGGCAGCCGGCGCAGACTTTTGCGCCGACAAATTCGGGCTCCACATTCGGCTGCGCGCGCAACGCTGTGAGCAGGAGAACAAGCGAGCCCGCAGCGACGGCGCCCAGCACGAAACGAAGAATTCCCTTCATGCGGCGATCATAAGCGTTCCACGCGCATCGAGGGGAGCGCCGCCTTATTTTTTCAGATCGATCTCCACTTTTTCCACTCTGCCGGCGAAGGCGAAGGGCGAGTCGTAATCGGAAGAAACCGGAGAGCCGAGGTCTTTGCCTATGTCCAATGTCTCCGTGCCGATGCTGCGAAAGCCGCCGAACAGGCTGAGGTGGCTGCTCGCGACTTCTTCGCCATTGACGGTCAACCGGCCCACGCCCGGCCGCGCCTTGGCGACGAGCGCCGAGGACAAGAGGCCCTTGGCGGCTTCGGTCAGCGAAAAATCGACGTCGAATTCATAGACGATCGTAACCCGGCCGCGCGGCAGAGGCTTGGACGCGACGAGCTTTTCCAGCGTCTGGCCGAACAGATTGTTCTGGTAGCTCGGCCTGCCGTCCTTCACATAGAGAGAGTAGCCGCCGTGGCGGCCGCCCTCGGCGATGATCACCCCTTCAGCCTTGCCGTCGTCATTGTCGATCACGGCGGTGATCTTGTGGCTGCGCGCGCCGATCTCGGGCAGGACTCGGGTCGGAAGGCGCTCGACCCCGTCATAAAACACGAAATGGCTCTTGCCCGATGCAGGCGACGGGAATTTGTCCGGTTCGGGTATCGGCACGAGCGGATAGACGGCGTTGCGGCGCGCCTCGCGATCGAACTCCGCCTTCAGCTCGGCGAGCTTTTCTGGATTTTGCTCGGCGAGGTCGCGAGCCTCGGAGAAATCCTCGTCGACGTGATAGAGTTCCCATCTGTCGTTCTCGAAACCGCCGCGAAACAGCCGAGGCAGATTGGTGAAAGCTTCCCATGGCGCATAGCGGCGCGCGCCGGCGACCCAGCCGTCCTTGTAGATCGCCCGATTGCCGAAAATCTCGAAATATTGCTCGCGATGCGCGCTCTTGGCCGAAGGGTCGGCGAAGCTCGGCAGCAAGCTCACGCCTTCCAGGGGCAATTGCGCGACGCCGTCGACTTTTTCCGGAAAGGTGACGCCCGCCGCCGCGTAAATGGTCGGCGCAATGTCGTTGACATGGCCGAATTGGCTGCGGATCGCCTGCGTCTCGCGGAGATGGCCAGGCCAGGACACGACGAGAGGGTTGCGCGTGCCGCCGAAATGCGAGGCGATCTGCTTCATCCATTGGAAGGGCGTGGTGGTCGCCCAGGACCAGCCGGCGGCGTAGTGATTGTCGAAGAGCGGGCTTCCGAGATCGGACAAGTGCTGCGATTGGAAGGCGACCTCGGTGTTCGAGCCCTGCAATGTGCCGAGATTGCTGTCCGAGCCGTTCAAGCCGCCTTCGGCGCTCCCGCCATTGTCGCCGACGATATAGAGAATCAAAGTATCTGCGGCGCGGCCTTCGTCGTCGAGCGCCTTCAACAGCCGGCCGACTTCGTGATCGGTATGCGAAAGGAAGGCGGAATAGACTTCCATCTGATGCGCGAAAAGCCGCCTTTGATCGGCGGTGAGCGACTCCCAGGCGGGCAGCCCCTCGGGCCGCGCCGTCAATTTTGCATTGGCGGGAATGACGCCGAGCGCCTTCTGACGAGCGAAATTCTCCTCACGCAGCCTGTCCCAACCCTGGTCGAATCGGCCCTTGTATTTGTCGATCCATTCTTTCGGAACATGATGCGGCGCGTGGGTCGCGCCGGTCGCGAAATAGAGAAAGAAAGGCTTTTCTGGCGCGACCGCTTCGTGATTGTGCAACCATTTGACCGCGTCGTCGACGAGATCGCTGGTGAGATGATAGCCTTGCTCGGGCTTTTTCGTCGGCTCGACTGCGACCGTGTTGCGGTAGAGCTGCGGCTCCCATTGGCTGGTTTCGCCGGCCTGGAAGCCATAGAAATATTCGAAGCCGAATCCCGTCGGCCAATGGTCGAAGGGACCGACCGGCGAAATCTCCCAGAGCGGCGTGTTGTGCCACTTCCCGAATGCCGCGGTGCTGTACCCATTGAGGCGCAACACTCTGGCGATCGAGGCGCTCTCATTTTTCCAAATGGAATTATAGGCGGGATAGCCGGTTGCGACGTCGGCGAGATTGCCGAAGCCCACCTGATGCTGGTTGCGGCCGGTGAGCAGCGAGGCGCGCGTCGGCGAGCAGAGCGCGGTGGTGTGGAACTGGTTGTAACGCAGGCCTCGCGCTGCGAGCCTGTCCAGCTCGGGCGTCTGCGCCGCGCCGCCGAATGTGGAGGAAGCGGAAAAGCCGACGTCGTCGAGCAGGATCAAAATGACGTTCGGCGCGCCTTTCGCCGCAAGGACGGGCGCGGGGAAAGCGGGAGTCGATTTTTCGCGCGTATCGGCGACGACGCCGGAGAAGGCCGGTTCCGGATGCGGCAAGACGTCCGCGTGAGCGTTCTCTAGCGCGAAGGCCAGGCCGAACACGAAGCAGGCGAGGGAGCGGACCGGTCGGCGCACAACAACCTCATTAATTACATCATAATAGTAGTATTAATGGCTCGTGGCGTCATGTCAATCCTCGAGCTCTTCGGGAAAATTCGCGCGCGGAAGACCTGATCGGATCAGGACATTTGCCTTGCTGCGCCGAGCGCGCGCGAGGATGATTTTCCGATCGGCGGCGAAGTCACGGTGAATGGCTGTCGCGCGCCGAGAGCGGCAAGGAGGTCATCGCCGGAAGCACGGTGACGCCTCGCGACGGATGTGATTCTTCGCCAGAAGTCGGTGATGCGGCGCAAGCGCGCGTATCGAATTCAACGGGCGCCTTTCCACACATCGTTGCCGCGCACGTCCAATTTTCGGGGAAGAAGCTGGGCTTCGGTGAAAGCGTCGGAAATTCTCTGCTGCTCGGCGAGCGCTTCTTCGTCCACCAGCGCCACGGCATAGCTGCGGCGACTATTGGCGAGCTCTATGGTCGGCGCGTCGAGTCCGACGAGGGGGGCCAAACGTTCCGCTGCGTCCTTTGGTTGCGTCTTGATCCACTCTCCGGCTTTACGGAGCTCGTCGACGACGATCTTCAAAACATCGGGTCGACTCGACGCATACTTCGTCGACGCCAGATAGAAACGCCGGTAGCTCACGCCGACGGCGGCGCCGTCCGCAAGCACTTTGACGTCGACGCTCTTCTGCAGCGCCGCCAAAAAAGGATCCCATATCGCCCACGCGTCTATCGCGCCTCTTTCGAAAGCAACTCGCCCGTCGGCGGGCTGAAGATAGACGATATCTGTCTCTTTGAGCTTTACGCCGGCCTTCTCCAAGGTCTGCAGAGTCAGGTAGTGGACGCCTGCGGCTTTGGCGAAGCCGATCTTCTTACCCTTGAGGTCGGCGAGCGTCTTGATCGGCGAGTCCTTGCGCACGACGATCGCCTGACCGGTCGGCGACGGTTTTTCCTGCGCGAGATAGGTCAGCTTGGCGTTGGCCGCCTGGGCGAAGAGCGGCACAGGCTCGGCGACGTCCGCCGACAAATCGATGCTGCCGACATTGACGCCTTCTAGAAGCGGCAGGCCGGAGCTGAATTCATGCCAGGCGACCTTCACGCCCAATGGAGCCAGCGCCTTCTCGAGCGCGCCCTGCCCTTTGAGAAGAATGAGAAGCGTCGAGGACTTCTGATAGCCGATGCGCAGAACGTCCTCGGCGGCGGAGGCCTCATGCCTTCCTATCGATGCGAGAAGCAATATCGCGACCATCGCCATGACTCTGACGGCCACGGATTTCCAAATTCTTCTCGTCATGACCGCCTCGCTCCGATCGTTTCGGCGACAAGCCCCCCCCGCGCCTCGGACCCTAGCGCAATCAGCCTATATTTCCTAGTGAGTAGATCGCTTATTGTGAAGCGTCATCGCGACTTCGCGTCCCTCGATCAATACAGCTCGACGAGCATCGTCCCGTCGAATGCGCGAGGGTCAATGGGCCAGCCGATCGTCGCGGGCGTCGTCGTATTGCCCGGCGCCCAGGCGACGAAGGGGCGGTTGTCGAACAAATTCTTCACCCATACCGACAAGGCATGAGCGAATTGAGCGCTTTGCTCACGCCGCCGGTGTCGAAGAATCCCTGCCCGGTCCGATTCTCATGTCGCGCCCCTATCAATATATAAACGCGATCAAAAATTAGTGAATAGACCTGTGGCGCCGACGCGGTCAAGCTATGCCATGACCGCTTGCGCGCGCTGCAAAATCGATGGATAGAAGGCGTGATGATGTCGGGCGAAGACGTCTCGAGAGGTCGCGCTCTCGTCGACGTCGCATCATATGAACCTACCGAAAAGATCGGGAGTTAGAGGCTATGGTCGAGCAGATTTCCGCGCATGCGCTGAGGGCGCTCTGGCGCGCGCGCGACGAGGTCGCCGTGTTCGACGCGCGCGAGGAAGGGCCTTATGCGCGTGCGCACCCTTTCTTCGCCGTCTCGCTGCCCTTCTCCGAAGTCGAGGTCAGAGCCTATGACCTCGCCCCGCGTCTCTCGGCGAAAATCGTCGTCTATGACGATGGCGAAGGATTTGCGGAACAGGCTGCGCGCCGTTTCTCGAGCCTAGGCTATTCGGATGTGGCGCTGCTCGAGGGCGGCCTCTCGGCCTATCAAAAGGTCGGCGAGCTGTTCCGCGACGTCAATGTCGTGTCGAAAGCCTTTGGCGAGCTCGTCGAATCCATTCGCCACACGCCGTCGCTCTCCGCGCGCGAGGTCGAGGGCCTCATTCGCGCGGGCGCCGACGCCGTCGTGCTCGACGCGCGCCGCTTCGAGGAATATCACACGATGAGCATTCCGAACGCGGTCAGCGTGCCGGGCGCAGAACTCGCCTTGCGCGTCTTCGACATAGCGCCGTCTCCGAACACGCTCGTCATCGTCAATTGCGCCGGACGCACGCGCTCGATCATCGGGACGCAGAGCCTCATCGACGCCGCTATTCCCAATCGCGTCGCCGCGCTGCGCAATGGCACGATCGGCTGGACTCTCGATGGGCTGGCGCTCGACCGTGGACAGACGCGACGCTTTCCTCCGCTCGGGAAGGAGCAGCACGAGCGCGCGCTCGCCGGAACGCGCGCCCGCGCCGCGCGTCTCGGCGTCGCGACGCTCGACGCCGAGGCCTACGAGGCCGCGCTCGCCACGAGAGACAGACGCACTCTCTATCTGCTCGACGTGCGCTCGCCGGAAGAATATGCCGCGGGCCATGCGCCCGGGTTTCGTTCCGCTCCGGGCGGACAGCTCGTGCAGGCGACCGATGAGTGGGTGGCTGTGCGCGGCGCGAAGATCATTCTCTATGACGATCTCGAAGCGCGCGCGCTGTCGACGGCTTCATGGCTGACGCAACTCGGCTGGGAGACCGCCGTTCTCTCGCCGCAAGCGGCCGCGGCGACCGAGCGAGGCGCATCGCCGCGCCGACGCCCGCCGATTGTCGCGGCGCCGGGCGCGACGATCTCGCCAGAGGAGCTCGTCTCCGGGCGCGATAATTTCACGATCGTCGATCTATCCCGCGGCCCCGTCTATCGCGCCAGTCATATCGCCGGAGCCTATTGGGCGGCGCTCGCGCATCTCGAGCGCGATCTCGCGACGCTGCCGCGCGATAAGCGGATCGCGCTCGTCTCTCCCGACGGCGAGACCGCGCTCGACAATCTCGCGCGCGCGCAGATCGTCGCGGCCCGCGGCGCGGTCGCGCTCGCCGGTGGAACGCAGGCTTTCGGCGCCCTGACCTCCGAGAATGCGCGATGGCTCAGCGAGCCGGACGACAGCTATAAGCGTCCCTATGAAGGCGTCGACAATTCGCAGGACGCGATGCAGGCTTATATCGATTGGGAGCTGCAGCTCGTCGCGCAGCTCGCCAATGACGGCGTCGCGAATTTCCATGTGGTGAGATAGCGCAAACGGTGACGGGCTCCGCTCGGCGTTCTGCGGCTGGCTGCAAGGCCGCTTGAGAACAGTGCTATCTGCAATTGTCGGCGGCGGTCGCCGAAAGGACGATCGAGAGACTTTACATCGTCTTTGGTTTGCAGGGCGCAGGAAAAATCCTTTTGGATCCAGACGTCGTCGAAACGCATCGTTCGAGAATCGGCAGCCGTATTCGATGCGGCGCTGCCTGCTGCTCGGCATCGAGCGCGCGCAACTGCTCGAGGCGCCGACGTTTCAGGAAGGCTTCTCGGAAATTTATCGCATCGATCCGCGAGGCGACATCCTGTCCCACGCTCGGACTCGCGAACGTAGAATGGGAGAAGTTCGAGGGTCGCCGTCGACATGACAGGACGACGCATTCAAATTTAAGACAGCAGGTCGTTTTGCGCATTCAGAATTTTTTGCGAAGCGCCAATACGGCGTCGATCTTGTCGTTGGACATCGTCCCGCCCTCGTGTTCGGCGCCTCGACGGCTCAACGCTCGGGGCCGAAGACGACGTCGATCGCGAAAGTGATCGGCCGCGGCGGCGGACCGAAGGGCGCGCTCGCGCGAACAGTCTGCATCGCGGCCGCGTCGAGCCGCGGCTGGCCGCTGCTCGACGCCACATTCACGCTGTCGGAGCGAATCTGCCCGCTCTCCAAAATGAAGAACGACACCTTCGTCACGCC
Source organism: Methylosinus sp. PW1 (assembly GCF_000745215.1). Taxonomy (NCBI): domain Bacteria; kingdom Pseudomonadati; phylum Pseudomonadota; class Alphaproteobacteria; order Hyphomicrobiales; family Methylocystaceae; genus Methylosinus; species Methylosinus sp. PW1. Next base: position 132,562 of record NZ_JQNK01000004.1, on the reverse strand, counting down.
GCGCCAGGCGGCGCGCCGCCCTTCCTCCGGATAGACGAGCCGCCCGTGAATCTTCTTGGACACCAGCCTGCCATAGGCCCGAAGCAGCGTCTCCTCCGGCAGCTCGCGATGCGCGATCGTGCGGGCGATCTGCTGGTCCTCCGCGCCATTCACCTGCGTCGAGCCGGCGGGCTTCGGCTTCGCCGGCGCGATCGCCGAGACCGCGATCGAAGCAGGCTGAAGCGGCGCGCCATCGTCTTCGATCGGCTTCTGCTCGGAAGGCGAGGTCGGCTGCGCCTGGACGGCGTTCTGGGCGGCCTGCTGCGTCTGGCCGGCCGTGTCCTGCTGGAGCTTTTCATCGGCCTGCTCGTCCGAGACGAGGCCGTCCATCTCGAAGACGAGCGTCGATCGATCATCCTCGTCCGGCTCGACGCGGGAGAGAAGATACGGCAGCGACAGGAGCGCGTGCAGAACGAGCGACGCCGAGAGGCCATGATAAATCGTGAAGCGGGTTCGTCGCCTGCCGTCGTTCGCCGCAATGGCGGCCGCCTGCAAACTCATCGCAATTCCTCATTTTCCGCCGGCCTTGGTCTGCACGGCGATCTTGGTGAAATTCGACTTCTTCAGAATGTCGGCGACGTCGATAAAGCTCTGAAGGGCGACGGCGCGGTCGGCGCGAATAAGAAAGCCCGTCTCCGGCGGCAGGCCCGTGAGCCGGCCCGGCAGCTCCTCCTTCGTCGTGGCCTGACCGTCGAAGTAAATTCGCCCATCGGCGGCGAGCTCGATCGTCCTGTCCTTCTGCTTCTCCGCCTTCGCCTGCGTGGCCTGCGGCAGCGAAACGGGAATACGACCCGTCGCGACGAAATTCGCCGTCGTCAGCACCATTGTGAGCAGCACGAGCATCACATCGACGAGCGGAATGACGTTGAGCGTCTCGAAAGGCTTCTCATCCATGGGCGATCTCCCATTTCAGGATCAGCACCTTCGTCTTGCGCAGAAGAGCGTTGTAGGAAACCACCGACACGAGGGCGACGATGAGCCCGACTGCCGTCGCTTTCAGGGCGAGCGCGAGGCCGGCCATGATCTTGCCAGCGTCAGCCGACGCGTCGAGGCCCATATTGTAGAAAGTGAGCATGATGCCGAGCACCGTGCCGAGCAGGCCTATATAGGGCGCGTTAGAGGCGACGGAGGCGATCACGACGAGCCGCTCGGTCAATTCCAGCTCGAGCGCCTTGACATTGGCGAAGCTGCCGATGTCGATCGAGCGATAGAAAAACAGGCGCTCCAATGCGACAGCGACGACGACGACGCTGAGCGCGGCCAAGAGGCCGATGACGCCGAAATCGATCGCCGTCGAAAGCCATTCCATCTGCATGATGCGGGTCTCCTCAGCCGACGACACGCCCCTTCGATGCCGGCAGACGCTATGCTTTCCGCCGCGGTCGGAAAAATCGCCTTCCGAGCGAACGACGCCGCGCAATTTACACAAATTACATCACGCAGGACTGACTTCGCGTCAACTGGAAAGATCGGGCGCCAACGCAGCTTTATCGGTCGCCTTGCTGAAATTTTCGCCAAATTGTCTTGGAGTATTCGCAAGACATGCCGCTGGAGGCGTCTCGACGAGCCGGCAGGCGCATGCGAACGTCGTGCCGCCGCCCGCCCATCTTTTTTTCAGTTCTTGGCGGACGACGCCGCCTCCGAGTTTTGCTGACGCACTTTGGATGCGAACATGGATACGACACTGGTGCGCGTGTCTCGGCCGATGACAATTCGCTGCGGCCAGATCTCCACCACCGTCCAACTTTCGACCTGTTCGCCTTGCCGCAGAATGCGAATTTTGGCCGTCGGACTCGTGCGCACGAAAGCGCGTGGGCCTTGGTCGTCGGCCAAGACGCCGACCAGCGTCAAAGGAGGCGGGTCCGGTGGAGGCGGCGGCGGCGCCTCGCGATGCACAACGGCAGGGGGCGACGGAGGCGGACGCCGCGTCGCCGAGAAAAGCGGCCGCCGTAGCGTCTCCGCGAAATTCTTCAGTTCGAGATGTGCGACCGGATTGAGCTTGGCGCGCTCCTCGATCTGCTGGGAGCTCGCGACGCCACACACCGAAACAAGAAGGATTATGGATAGCTTTTTCTTCATGTGCGAATTCTGCGCCAGAGGGCTCTCAGATCCAATGTGACGCGCAAATGCGGCTGGTCCGCTGCGTCTCGAGCGCCGCGTTGCGGCGAAACGACGAATGCGTCGACGAACACATAGGGAGTCCCTGTCTCCAGCTCGTACAGCATCGCCTGCAAAGCCGAAAGCTCCATGTCGAACATTACCCTCAGTCGCACGACGTCGGGGACGTCGTCGCGCGTCGCCGGCCGCGTCGTGGAAGACGCGACGCTGGCGCGTCGCGCGGTGACGAGCCGTGTGACGTGAGCCTGCAACAGGGCGCTCGCCTGCCCTTCGGTCGGCGCCGCTAGAAAGGCCGCCTCCGGCGCGATCGCAGCGTGCGTCCCGCCCGGCCCGCCTCGGCGCTGCGCCGTCTCCGCCTGTGCAAGTATGGCGCGTCGCTGGGCGGCCTCTTCCGCGGCGTCGTTCCATGCGCAAATCGAGACGGTCGCCGCCGCGCTGCAAAGGAGAAAGAGCAGCGCGAGCCCGCCGAGCGCGAGGCTCTGTTCGCGATCGAGCTCGAAGTCGATGGACACGCTCACTTTCCTTTCTTCGTCGCGCCCGCGGCGAGATTGGCCTCTATGCCGAAGCGAAACAGCCTGCCGTCGGAGGCGCGCGTCGTCGAGGCGGAGAAGCGCGCATCGAAGAAGCGACCGGTTTTCTCGAGGGCGTCGATGAGCGGCGGCGCGTCGGCGGCGAGTCCCGAAATGCGCAGCTTGCCTGCCTCCACGGAAAGGCTTTCCAGATAGGCGTCGTCGGGAATGGCGCGCGACAATGCGTCGACGAGCGCGACGACGGGCGTCGACGCCTCTTTCCATATCCAGGCGCGCTCCGGCGGTTGCAATGCCTGGATTGCGCCCGGATTTTTGGCGGCGTCGGCGCGTTTTTGGAGCGCGTGCGTGCGAGCGGTGAGCGCTTGCGTCTCCTCCTGAAGCGCGTTCGTGACGATCGAGCCCGCCACGACGATCAGCACGCAAATCGCGACGTAGGCGGCGGCGCCGCCGATGAAAAGGCGCAAACGCCGACGCGAGGCCGCGTCGCCTTGCGACGCTCTGCTCGACCAGAAGGCGACAGGCTCCTCCCCGGCGTCGGGAGCGCTCTCGACTCGATCGACATTGAGACCCATTTCGGCGAGCTCGGCCCGCGCGGCGTCGACATCGGCTTGCCGTGCGATCAGCACCCGCACCGCCAGTCGGCTCGAATCCGCCTGCGGCGTCGCCACATGGCTGTGGAGAATCTGGCCGACCGGCCAAGGCGAGAGACGATCGAGCTGGTTGGTGATGACGCCAGCGAGAAATTCACGCGCTTGCGCCGGCAGCCCCAGGGTACGCGTGATCGTCTTGTCGCGCGGCCATTCGAGCACGAGGAAGCCATCGCTCGCGCGTCGCAGAACCTCGTCCGGCGGCCTTTGGCCCACCGTCACGGCGGCGACGAGCGGCGCGTCGGGACCAGCGCCGGCGCGAATCAAAACTTGTCCGTCGGAGCGCGTGACGCGCAACATATTGCGATTGCGTCGCATTTCGGCGACTTGCAAGACGAGGCCACATAGGACATCCGTCCAGCGGACGAGAAGACCGAAGCGCGGCATTCATTCTCTCCGGGAATAGGTTTCGGCATAGGCCGTCGCCCGAGGCGATTGCCGAAAAGCAAGAATGCGAAAGGGCTCCCTGTCGTTCGGAAGCACGACGATGATCGCCTCGGCCTCCGAGGAAAAGCCGTCGGCGAGCGCGACTGCGATTTCCAGCCGAGCGACGCTGCGGCCCGCGGGCTTGGCGTAGCGTGCCGAGGGACCGAGAATTCGTTCGCTCTCCCCCGCTTCGAGCCGTCCTGTCGCGCGCGCCTCCAGCAGCCGCTCGACGCGCGCCTCGGTCATCTGCGGCAGCAAGCGCAACACTTCAGCGGAGGCCGTCGTGGCATTCACCGTCTCCTCGCCGAAGACAGTGACGAAAGGCGCGATGAGGGTCGCATATTCGGCGGGCACTGTGGGGATTTGCGCCAACTGATCGACGTTGGAGAATGTCCGCTCGAAATGGCGTGGCTGGGTAGTCTCGGGTTTTTGCGCCGGCTTCGGCGCCTCGGACGCATCGGCCGGATCCCGCCAGCGCACGATGGCGCGCGCGACCGTCTCGGCATCCTCTGCGGCAAGACCGACGAACAGAGACGCGAGCGTCTCGACCGGCGCCTTGTTGATGTCGATCCGGCCGAGCTCGTCGCTCATCCGGACGCGCCCCTCCCCGCTTCGCAGGGAAAAGCGCGTCTCCACCGGAAGCAGAGGCCTGCCGCCATATTTGAGCAGCAGATCGGCCCCGACCTCGACGCCCGCGCCGATCAGCGCCTCGGCCTGAACGCGGTCGCGATCGATCGCCAGCAGTCCCGCGAAGCTGCGCAAGCTCGTCGAGGCCGCCATTGCGAGCGCCGAGAGCAGCGCGATCATCCACAGAACGGCGACGAGGACGACGCCCCTGCGCGATCGAAGACGGCGAGCGGTCTTCACGTCGGCGTTCGCCGCGGCGGCGCCTCCGGCTCTCTCCTCCTGGCGGGAAGACATTTCGAATCCGCGTTCGCGCAGGCGGCCGGCGCGTCGGCGCGCAGAACGAACTCCGCTCCCGGAAAGAGCCGTTCTCCCGTGTCCTTGTCCCGCAGATCGAGGCGAACGAGGCGCGGCAGTTCCGTCTCGCCGCGCCAGTCGACGCTCCAGCTCGTAGCCCCTTGCTCGAAGCGCCCATAGGCGAAGGATATGTCGAAACGCCCCTCGAGCAGAACGACGAGGTCTTGCGCCGGCCCGTCGTCGAGGCCCACGCGCGGCCCGAGCCACGGCGTGCGCCGCCGGACGAGACGCGCGCCGTCTTCGCCCACGGACTCGACCAAAAGCGTGACGATCTCCTCCCGCGCCGCCCGCACGCCGACCGCGCTCGATGTCACGAAGACGAGCCTTTCGGCGGCGCCATCGAAGGCGACCGGAGCCGGCGGCTCCTCCCGAGTCTTGCCCGGCGCGGCGCCGGGCGCAGGGGCGCTGCGCGTCGCCGCTCCGGTCGGCTTCAACGTCGCATAGCTCGCCGCGCCGAAATCGCGGGCGAGACGCTCCATGGCGAGGGCGAAACGTTCGGCGTCATCGACGCCGCGCGCCCCATGGTCGAAATGAAAGACGACGTGGTGGGTCAGCGTGGCCGCGCCGACGATGATCGACGTGGTCACCGCGAGCGCGGCCAGAGTCTCGACGAGAGTGAAACCTCCGCGTCGTCCTTTGTCCGCACGAGCTTCCAAGGCCTTCCTCCCGAATACGCCTAATGAACGAGCGCGAGGCGGATCGTTTCCGCCGCGACCGACTGATCGCCCCAGGCGACGCGCGCCTCGACGCGGTAGGCCGACCATTTGCGTGCATCGGCTCCGTCTTTGTCCTTCGCCGCCGACGCTTCTTCGAACACGGGCGCCTCGAGAGAGATCGGCTCGACGGTGACGCGCCAGCGAAAGCCGCCGGTTTCACCTTCCCGCGCATCGAGCGACCCGGTGCGATCGAAAGGCGCCGCGATGAGCGAGCGCAGCAGCGCATCGGCGGCGACGCGCCCCTTGCCTTTGGCGAGCGCGCCGCGCGCGTGGAAAAGCTGCGGGCCGAGCGCGGCGGCGAAGGCCGCCAGAACGGCGAGCGCCGCCAACGCCTCGATGAGGGTGAAGCCCGCCCGGCGTGAGGCTCGGTCATGGCGCATCGACCGAGACCTTTCCGCTGAACCAGTCGACGCGCACGTCATAGCGCGCGCCCTCCCTTACAAAAGAGAGAATGGAGCCGGTGGAGGCGCCGTCCGGCTCGAAGCGCGCCACCGCTCGCAAAGCGCCATTCGATCCATCCGCGGCGAGGAGATCGAGCGAGATATCCTGCGGCACGGCGACCCTGCCCCCGCTCTCGCCGACCAGCAGGCGCGCCGAGACGTCGAGCGCGACGTGGCGCGGGCGGCCGCTCAACATGGCTCCGAGCCGCTCGCGCCTGAGCAGCGCAGCCGCTTCGAGCGCGACCGCCTTCAATTTCGAGCGGCCGGAGCCGAAGGTCCATGCGAGGACGAGACCAGAGACGAGAGCGACGATCATCATCACGGCCATGGTCTCCACGAGAGTGAAGCCCGCGCGATCTATCCGAGGCCGAGGCCTTCCGGAACTCGCCCGTCCACTTCGAGACGACGGCTTCGCGACCGTTTCGGTGCGAGCACGAGAATCCCTGCCTTCCGCGCGATCCTGGCGATCAGCGCTCGACATTGGAAATATCCGCCGCCGCGCCGACGCCGCCTTCCTGTCCGTCCGAACCGAGCGAAATGATTTCGTAAGGCGGCGCATGATCGATGGGGAAGCGGTAGATATAGGGCTTTCCCCAGGGGTCGTTGGGCAGCCGGCCACCTTTCACATAGGGACCGCTCCAAATGTCGACGCCGCTCGGGCGTTCCACCAGCGCGGCGAGCCCCTCGGAGGAGGAAGGATAGCGGCCCGCATCTATGAAGAAGAGGTCGAGGGCCGAGGCGAAGCTCTCGATTTGCAGATGCGCCGTCTTCACGCGCGATTCGCCCAAATAGTTCAGCACACGCGGGCCGACGAGGCCGACGATCAGGCCGATGATGGTGAGGACCACCAACATTTCCACCAGCGTGTAACCGGCCCTCCCGCCGCGTGAGGGACGACGGCGGCCGGGACTCGGCGGGAGGGCGCTTGTCATTTGGCGAGGTCCGTTATGCTGAGGAGGGCGCTCATGATCGAGACGACGAGGGCGCCGACGAGGACGCTGACGACGATGATGGCGGACGGACCGATCGCCCCCATGAGCCGATCGAGGCCGGCGCCGAGCCGTTGCTCGTAGAATTGGGTCGCATGCGCGGCGATCGCGGGCAGGTCTCCGGTCTCTTCCCCGATACGCAGCATGCGCACGGCGAGCGGCGGCAGCAGCCCCGTCTCGGCGAGAGCGTCGGCGAAGCGGCGCCCGCTGCGCACCTGCTCGTGAATCCTGTCGATCGCCGCGACGGCCCGCGGCTCGACGACGACGTCGCGAAGGATCTTCAGCGTCGCCGGCAAAGGCACGCCATTGCCGAGAAGGAGCCCCAGAGCGCCGATGACGCGCGTCGTGCGCCAGTCCTGCATGGGACCCGCGACACCCGGAATGCGCGCGATTGCGGAGATGAGCGCCGCGCGCGCCTCCGGCCTCGAGAAGACGTAAAAGAGAAAGAGCGCGATGGCCGCGCAGGCCGCGAGAAAGGGATAGAGATTGGCGTGCAGCCAGGCGGACACAGCCAGAACGAAGGCGATTCCACCATTGAGGCGATCGCCGAGGTCGTGAAACACGGGCTCGAATTGCGGTACGACATACAGAAGAAAGAAGAAGAGAACCAGTAGCGCCGCCCCTATGAGAAACAAGGGATAGCGGATGGCCGAGCCGACCCGTTCCGAAAGGGCTTCGCGCCGCACGCGATCCTCGACAATGGCGCCGAGCACGGCTTGCAGCTTGCCGGACGCTTCGCCCGCGCGGGCCATGGCGACATAGGCCGGATCGACGATGTCGGGGCGCCGCTCCAGCGCTTCTGAGAAACTGTCGCCCGAGGAGATCATCGAACGCAACCCGGTCGCAAAGCGCTGAATCGGCTTGCTCGCATCCTCCGCGAGCGTCTGCAACGCCGCGTCCAGCGTGAGGCCGGCGCCGGCGAGCAGCGCCAATTGCCGAAGAAGGATCGTCACGTCGCGCGCCGGCGGCCGAGCGCCGCCGGCTCCCCCGCCGATGACCGATTTCGAAGCCATCTCCGCATCTATCGGCAGATGGCCGAGATATTCGATGCGGCGCAGCACCTCTTCGCGCGTCGCCGCTTCGACCTCGCCGGAGACCATGTCTCCCGTCTGCGTCACTGCGCGATAGCGAAACTGGGGCATGATTTCACAAGCTCATGGTAACGCGGAAAATCTCGTCGATTGTCGTGAGGCCAGAGCGGCATTTGGCGGCTCCGTCGTCCGTCATCGACGTCATGCCTTCACGCTTCGCGACCTTTTCTAATTCATGCGCGTCCACCTTCGGCCCGATGGCCTCGCGAAGCGCGGCGGAAGCTTCGATGACCTCGAAGACGCCTTTGCGTCCGCGAAAGCCGGTGAAATTGCACCATTCGCACCCCTTGGGGCGATACAAAGTCTCGCCTTTCGCGAAGCCGAGCGAGGCGTAGCGCGCATCTGCCGCGAGATCGTCGCAGGTCAGTTCATGGGATTGTTTGCAGTCCTGGCACAAAATGCGGACGAGCCGCTGGCCGACGACGGCCCGAACGCAGGAAGCGAGCAGAAAACTCTCGACGCCCATATCGATAAGGCGCGTGATCGCGCCCGCGGCCGTATTCGTGTGCAAAGTCGTCAGCACGAGATGACCGGTGAGCGCCGCATGGACGCCTATATGGGCGGTTTCCGCATCACGCATCTCGCCGACCATGATCACGTCCGGGTCCTGGCGCAGAAAAGAGCGTAGCGCCGCTGCGAAAGTGAGGCCGATGCCCGGATGGACCTGCATCTGGTTGACGCCGGGAATTTGATATTCGACCGGATCCTCGACGGTCAGAATCTTTCGTGTCGGCTCGTTGATTTCGGAGAGCGAAGCGGCGAGCGTCGTCGTCTTTCCCGAGCCGGTCGGCCCGGTGACGATGATCATGCCGAAAGGCGCTTGCAGCGTGCGCCGTAAAATTCCGCCGTCGCGCTCCGACAGGCCGAGCTCATCGAGGGCGACCACCCCTGCCCCTTTGCGCAGCAGACGCACCACAGCTCCCTCGCTGTAGAGATTGGGAGAGGTCGCGACGCGCAGATCGATTTCCGCGCCTCCGATGGTAATGCGCGCCCGCCCGTCCTGGGGAAGTCGCCGCTCGGTGATGTTCAGCCCGGCCATGATCTTGAGGCGTGAGAGCAGGCCCTTGGCCATGCTGGCCGGCGGCGCAGGCGCCGGCTTCAACAGGCCGTCGACGCGAATTCGCACATGCAAGGCCCCCGCGAAAGGCTCGATGTGAAGGTCGGTCGCACGCTGCTCGACCGCGAGACGAAGCAGATCGTCGAGCGCTCGCACGACGGGCGCTCCGCGCGCGAGATCGCGGAGATCGTCGAGGTCGTCGGAAGCGGCTTCGGCATGTGCCGCCTGCGGGTGTTCCGAATTCGCCTGCTCCTGTACGGAGCCGAGCGCGGCCTCTATCTCTTCCGCCGTCGCGACGGCGAAGCGCGCGCGCCGCCCGAGAGCCGTCTCCACCGCGGAACGCATTTCCTCGTCGAGCGGAGCAGCGATGGCGAGCACCAGCTCATCGTCGTCCATAAAGGGAAACAGGCGCCCGTCCTTGAGAAAACGCGGCGACAGCGCGGCGCCGCCAAACGTCAAGCCGGCGAGTCCGCCGCGCGCGATGCGCTTGCAGGAATAGAATTCAGCGAGCTCGTCGGCGAAGGCGGAGGCCGACAGTTTTGTCGCGCTCACCCAATCGAATTCGGCCGCCGCTTCGCCGCCATTGGCGCGCAATGCGCGCTCCAACGCGTTCGCTTCACTCAGTCCGCCTTTGCGGGCGAGATATTCAAAAAACGCCTCGCGAGACATCGATCACACATCGGTCGAGGAACGTGGCAATCTTGCTTTCATGAGCAATGCTATTTATATAGCGTATGAGCCGATATGCAAGCGAATTGGAGGCGTGAATCTTGCACACAGTATTTGTTACCTCGCAAACCGCATGGCTTCGCGCTAATATGTAAATGGTTTATATATATTGAAGTATCGGAGTGCGTGGAGTGGCTTGTGATTTTTGGCATCCGACGTGTCGGCGGTCCGCGGGCCTGCCGATCAGATGGACGCTCCTTGTGGCGTTCGCGAATGCGCTACTGGGATGCTCGTCATCCGCGCAATTGCTGGGGATCGGCCCCGGCGACAGCGTCGATGCTGCACGAAGCAAAGATTTCTCGGCCTATTTTCCGACGACGAACACGGGCGGATCGAGCCTCGACAAGCGAGCCGGGCAGCCCATTCTCTTTCCCGGCGCGCCGGATGGTCCACCGAAGCGCTCGCTCGGCGACGAGGCGCCGGCCGCGCCCGGCGTGACATCGCGCGGCGGGGACATCGAGATCAATTTCGAGCAGGCAGACATTCAAGTCGTCGCCAAAGCTCTGCTCAGCGAGGCGCTCGGGCTGGATTTCACGATCGATCCGCGTGTTCATGGCGTGATCACGGTTGTCTCCGCCGGCCCGATCCCGCGTAAGGATGTGTTACCCACCTTCGAGAACCTGATACGCATGTCGAATGCCGCCGTCGTTCACGAAGGCCGACTTGTCCGGATCGTTCCCCTGCCGGAGGCGAATGGCGCAAATGCGCCGACGATCGGCTCCGTTCAAGCGGGTTATGGCGTAACCATTATTCCGCTCCGCTACACTTCTGCGGCGATGCTTGCCAAGATAGCCGACAATTACCTCGTGCGCCCCGGCGCAATCCGCGTGGACGCCGCCCGCAACTCAATTCTGGCCCAAGGCACCTCGAGTGAACGCCGCGCCGTTGTCGAAATGATCTCCGGCTTCGACGTCGAGTGGCTGCGCAATCGATCCGTCGGCATCTATCCGCTGAAATCCGCCTCTCCCGACAGCATTATTCGCGAGCTCGACCGTATATTCGATTTGGGCGAAAACGGCTCAGGCGCTGGAACGATCGCGTTTCAGCCTATGGCGCGGATGAATGCGGTGCTCATCGTGACCCGTAGCTCGAATCTTCTCCAACGTGCGACGCTATGGATACGTCGGCTCGATCAATCCAATCAGAGCGGCTCGACGGTGCGCGTTTATCAGCTCGTCAATGGCAACGCGTTGCGGATCGCGAAAATTTTAAACGAGATTTTCGTCGGCAAAGGCGCCGGATCGGCGACGGATTCGTCGGCGAGCCAGCTCGCGCCCGGAACGAGCGTCGCGCAATCCAAGCTCGATCAGCTCTCGACCGGCAGCAGCTTCTCGGGAAACGGAAGCGCTTCGGCGAGCGGCGCCCAAAATGGCGCGAATGGCCAGCAGAGCGCCGCCGCGGCGGGCGCCGGCAGCCAGATCGCGGCGGCGTTCGGCAATTTCGCCGAGCAGAAGAACGCCGAAAACGAGGCGAAACGCGATGGCGGCGGCTCCTCAGGATCGCTGCCAAAAGGCGTTTTCCAAAATGTGCGCATCACGGCCGACAGCGCCAACAATTCCATAGTCGTCTACTCCAGCCAGGACGACTATCTGGTCATCGAACGATCTTTGCGGGCGCTCGACAAGCCGCAGATGCAGGTGTCGATCGAGGCGACGGTTGCGGAAGTGACGCTGAACGACGATTTGCAATATGGCGTACAATATTATCTCGGAAACTCTTCGAGAGCCAACGGATCGCTGACCAATGCGACGACCGCCGCGGCGACGACGACCTCGTCGTCTAATTCGTCCTCCACAACGGACGTCATCTCGAATCTCGCCCTCCAGCGCGTGCTGCCGGGCTTCAATTTGCTGCTGGGACCGGAGGCGCAGCCTCATGTCGTGCTGAACGCGTTGGCGACGCTGACCAGCGTCAAAGTGCTGTCCTCGCCGTCACTCGTCGTTGAAGACAATCAGCCGGCGCTGTTGCAGGTCGGCCAAGAAGTGCCGATCTCGACCGGATCGGCGACTGTGCTGTCCACGTCCAACACGGTCGTCAATACGATTCAGATGCGGGACACCGGCGTCATTCTGAAAGTCTGGCCACATGTCCACGCCAATGGCGTCGTGCAGCTCGAAGTCGAACAGGAGATTTCCAATCCGGTGAACTCGAGCCTCACTCCGACGATCTCGCAGCGGCGCGTGCATTCGACGGTCTCGGTGGCGAGCGGGCAGACGGTGCTGCTCGGCGGTCTCATCAGCGAGCAGGAGAATAATACCAAGGATGGAATTCCGGGCCTTCGGCATCTCACTTATCTCGGCGATCTGTTCGGCAGCACGACCCGCAACAAGGATCGCTCGGAAATCATCATCTTTATCAAACCGCGCATAATTCGCGATTCGCTAGACGCGCAAGGAGCCGCAGAGGAGTTTCGTTCGCGCCTCGATATGATGCGGAGCGCGCCTATTGTCGTGACGGGCGCCGATACGAAACGCGTTCGTAAGTAACGGCGGCCCGACGCGCCCTTCGGCGCTTGTGCGGCATCGCTTCGATCGCGGCGACTGCCGGGTGTTTCGAACGACACTTCATCATGCCGGGCAAGCCGATGCAGAACCGTTTCTGTGGAAGCTTCGACGGCGCCATGCGGGATGAGCGGCTCGACGACACATTGATCTTCGGCTCGACCCCACGAGAGAGAATCGCTCTCTAGCTCCCGCGACCAACTCCACCGATTGCCTGTTGTTCACCCCAAAAGCGTCGGGCGCACCAAATGCTGGGGCTCAACTCGCGGCCGGATGGAAGTTCTGAGGGGAGTCATTGGCGCTTCGATCCATGGACTGTCGCAAAGAGCACCACTGTCTCCAGAGGCTCGACAAGGCATTGTCTAGATTGCGGGCGAACCGCACCGGATCGTTCAACGGCGAAGCGGCGACTTTGTCGCGCAGTTCGGCTCGCAATGCGGCGAGCTCATGGGGCCGTTGGGTCCAACTGACGGCCAGGTCCACATACTCTTCCTCCGAGCTCGTGCAAAAGCCGGCAAGGCCCGCCGCCGCAAGATGAGTTGCCGAATGCCGACCGGCGAATGTCTCGCCGACCAGCGTCACGGTGGGGACCCCCATCCACATTGCTTCGAGCGTCGTGACACCCCCGGAATAGGGAAAGGGATCGAGGGCAAAATCGACGTTCTGCGCATAGTATTTGAGCAGCTTGGCCTGTTCCGTCTCCCCGACGAGATCGACGCGGTCGCGCGAAACGCCGCCGCTTTGAAGCGTGCGATAAACTGCCTCTCTCGTCGCAGATTCGTTCAATCCGCCATAGACCATCAGGATGCGGCTCTCGGGAACTCTCTCCAAAATCCTCGACCATACGCGTCCTACCGCCGCATTGAGCTTTGCAGGACGATTGAAGCAGCCGAAGGTGAAAGCCCCCTTCTCGAAATATGGGAGCGGACCCGCCGCAGGCGCACGAGCCGGCGGGTGATAGCAGACGTAGCAGTCGGGAAGCCTAACGACCGGCTCTGCGTAAAATTCGTCATGGGCCAAGGGAACCTCGATCGGATCCGCGATGATTCCATCAAAGGCGTCCAAGCCGATCGTGCCGACATAGCCTGCCCAGCTCAGCTGCACCGGCGCCGCCCGCCTAGCGAAAATGGAAAGGCGGTTGCCGGCCGTGTGTCCCGAAAGATCGAACAATATGTCGATCTCGTGTTCCGCGATCAATGCGACGAACGCCTCGTCGTCGAGATCCGATACATCTCTCCACGATTGTGCAATCGCTTTATAACGGCCGCTGAATTTGTCGTCCGCGAACTTGCGGTCGGTCTTGTAGCAAAAAATCTCGTAGCCGAGCTTCGCCAGCTCCTCGAAAGCGCGCAGCGTCAAGAATGTGACGGCATGCCCTCTCATGTCCGCCGAGACGAGCCCTATTCGCAGCTTGCGATCGACCGCTGGAGAATTTGTAAAGGACGTACGCTCCTTCGGCGTCTTTGGTCGATCGAGAGCCGCCCACGTCCGATGTGCCGCAAGCAATTCGGCTTTGGTGACGCCCGGCTTGTGCTGCAAGGCGAATAGCAGAGAGCTCGCTATAGAGGCGTCGCCCGGACTGAGCGCGCCAGCCCTCCGAAAATTGGCCACCGCCTCCTCGGTCCGCCCTTGGCTGAGATAGCCATGGCCGCGCGCGACATAGGCTTCCGCAAAATTCGGGTCGATCTCGATTGCGCGCTCTACAAATGTCAACCCATCCTCATAACGGCGATTAACGATGAGAAAATGGCCGAACACGAATTGAGCCAAAGCCACGTCTGGAGCGATGCGAGCCGCCATTTCGAAAATTTGACCGGCCTCCAAGTCGCGAGCGTTCTTGTGGAAGTAATGTCCCACATCGAGCATTGCCGCATGATTCTTGGTTGTCACGGCCGCGGCCGCCCGCAGATCAATCATAGACTTTTCGTTTTCTCCACCCATCGCATGAGCGAGACTCCGCAGGATATACGCATCTCCATAGGAGGGATTGATCCTGATCGCTCGCGACAAGGCCTCGATCGCATCTATGCGGCGCTTTTCACCGAGCAGAGCAAGGCCGAGATTATATTGAGCAAAAGGTATTTTCGGCTTGTAGCGTAGCGCTGTCTCGAAGCAGAGGATCCCGTCCTTCCTGCGTCCCATTCTGGCGAGGCATGTGCCGAGGTCCACGAGCGACGCCGCGTCTCCGGGCAATATGGCGAGTTCCCGCCTATACGCCTCCATCGCCTCGGGAAGACGTCCGAGCTGTGATAGCGCACCGCCCAGGGCGTAGTTGAAATTTGGCTGATCCGGAGCGCAACGGATCGCCTCGCCGAATTCACGAAGGGCGAGCTCCCATTCGTTCGCTTTCGCGTGTCGAAGACCACGAGAGTGATGTTTGTGGCCGAGACGCAGGAGATTTTCAGGAGTCGCCGTTCCTATGAATACGGGCAGGCCGCTTCGGGCCTCCTTTGAATAGGAAATCTGCGGATAGATCGACCGAGGCCGCGACAAGCCGGTTTTCCTGGCCATTTCGACAATTCCGATTATCTAGAAAAACGCGAGCGAGCGAAAGAACCATTATTGTCGAACCCGTGCGCCTCGGATGATTTCGGGGCGTGCTCACACTATGTCCGCGGCGAGAGACAAGCCCTCGCCGCAGACATGTTGCGTCACGGATAAGTGTAGCAATAGCTGCGGATTATGCTCTGCGCTGTCGAATTGTTCAGAATAAAGTCGACGAGCTTGTCGAGCTCATCTTGCTGATCCGGCGTGCGCGACGAGATGGCGATTTCGACGCCATATTGCGAAATCGGATCATATCCGGTCGTATACGAATGATGAGAATTGCCGGTGAAGGTGTACGTTGTTCCGTCAAAGCTACAGATCTGCGATTTCGCGACGAAACCGTACGCATAGGTGTGAGCTTGAATTGCAGCGTATGTGTTGTCGATATTCGAAGCGGTATGGACATAGCCGCCCGGTATCGCTGACGTGTAATACCAAGGAGATCCCGCCAGCAATTGCTGCGCTGCATGTCCATATGGCGCATTCGTCGGGTCGGCGATCACGAAATCCGTATTGAACGGGTTGGGGAGCCCCGAAGACACATTCGTGTTGTCCGAGTATAGCTCCAAGGCGCCAGAAGCATAGTGGAACTCGTAAAGACTGCTTGGAGACGTCGTATAGGGATATACGAGACTCGAGTGAGTTGTGACCAGGTCGTCGACATGCGACTTGTCCGCGGCGAGAAACAAGTCATAAGGTCCGGTCGTGCCACCGCTGATAATATCCGACTCGAGCGCTCCAGTCGACTTTGATATCGTATTGACCGCAAAATCGTATGACGGATAGTAGTAGTTGTGGAACGCCGTAATGATGGAACTGAGCGGTCCGGAAAAGTTCGCTGCAACTCCGACCGTGATTGTCGTGGTGGCCTGAGCTGGCGAATGCATCGCCAGCACCGCTGCCGACACGCCGGCCGCGAGCACGCTCATTCTGTGATGTGACATTTCTGTACCTCGCTTTAAAAAAGAGCCCAATATAGGCTACGGAGGTGTGCGTCGAAAAAGCGGCAAATCGCATGGCGATCCACCAGAACCACTCGGGCTGGTTCGAATACATAGAATAGCAGGCATGAAAAGGAGTCAAGACTCAAATATGTACAAAAAATATATGACGTAGGCATCGGGTCGCGCATAGCGCGCCTTCGCCAGAGGGAATATGCGTCACGCGACAAGATCACGTCAGAAAGGCGTCGAATCGGCAGGAAATAGTTGCGGCCCTCGTGGAAGCGCCGCCGCTGCAGCGCGCCTCGCTCGAACCCTGATGAATTTCGGGTCGAGCGCTCACCTCGCCGTCGAGGCCGTCTAACTTAGAGCCCTGTCGATATTTGTGATGGTTTTATATGATCTTTACTCGATGCCGCAAATTTATCCCATTTGCACCATTTTTTTGCACCTTCTTTTGTAAATTGCGATATAAACAAGATACATAGCTCGGGCCTCGCAGAGCGAACGCCCGAGAGGAAAGCGCCGTCGCCAGCCGGCTTGTGGACCTCGCGGTTCATCTCGGCGCTATTTGGACAAAAGGTTTATGGATATGAGCGGCCCCAGGATCGAGAAGCAGAGAGTCGAGACCCTCTCGATTGTCGATAAAGCAATCCGCAGGCGGAATGCTCCCGCGATGACGGCGATCGCGGCAGTGCTGGGCCTGCCCGGCTTCGCGCTCGCGAATCCGACGGGAGGCGTCGTCGTCGACGGGGCCGCGACGATCTCCGCCGCTGGCAGCGTCACCAATGTCGCGCAGTCGACCAGTCGCGCCATCATCAATTGGCAGAGCTTTTCCATCGGCCTCGGCCAGACGGTCAATTTCTACCAGCCCTCGGCGCTTTCCGTCACGCTCAACCGCGTGGTCGGCAATGAGCAGAGCGTCATCGCCGGCGCGCTCAACGCCAATGGCAAAGTCTTCATCGTCAACTCCAACGGCATCCTCTTCACCAAGGACGCGCAGGTGAATGTCGGCGGCCTCGTCGCCTCGACTCTGGATATCTCCAATTCCAACTTCATGGCCGGGAATTACACTTTCTCCGGCTCCTCCGCCGCCGCAGTCGTCAATAAGGGCGCGATCGACGCCGCCGACGGCGGCTATGTCGCTCTGCTCGGCAAGACGGTTTCGAATGAGGGGACGATCGACGCCAAGCTCGGGACCATCGCCCTCGCTTCGGGCGAGGCGATCACGCTCGATTTCGGCGGAGACTCGCTGCTCGACGTGACGATCGACAAGGGCGCTTATAATGCGCTGGTCGCGAATAAGGGGCTGATCAAGGCCGACGGCGGCCAAGTGGTGATGACGGCGAAGGCCGCCGATGCGGTCCTTTCCGCGCAGGTGAACAATAGCGGCGTCATCCAGGCTCGCACGCTCGCCGATCTGACCGGCGGCTCCTCTTCGAGCGGCGGAACGGTGCGGGTCGGCAAGATCAAGCTGGTGGCCTCGGGCGGCACGACGAAAGTTGCCGGCGCGCTGGACGCCTCGGCGCCCAATGGCGGCAAGGGTGGAACGATCGAGACGTCTGGAAACAAGGTGACGATCGCCGACAGCGCCGTCGTGACGACCGCTTCTTCGACAGGCGAGACGGGAACATGGATCATCGACCCAGACGGCTTCACCATCGGGCCGAATGGCGACATCACCGGAACTCTTCTCGGCAGCCTGCTCGCGAACAACAATATCACTTTGGCGTCGACGAGCGGCAGCGGGTCGGATGGCAATATCGATGTCGACAGCGCGGTGAGCTGGTCTGCCAATACGATTCTGACGTTGAATGCGACAAGCAACATCAACATCAACGCGCCGATCACGGCGACGGGCGCTAGCGCCGGCCTCGTGATGAGCTATGGCGGCTTCGCGACGACGGGCGGCGCGACGTCCGGAACGAATTACAACATCAGCACCGCCAATGGCGCCGAGGTCACGCTGAGCGGCGCGAGCGCCAGCCTCGAGATCAATGGCGCCCGCTACACCCTGCTTCAGAGCATGAGCGCGCTGAACGCGTTCGCCAGCGTGACGGCGACCGGACTTTACGCGCTAGGGCAAGACCTCGACGCCAGCGGCGCGACCTATGCGAAACCCGTCATCGGCACGCTCACCGGCACGTTCGCGGGCCTCGGCCACACGATCAGCAATCTGACGGGCTCGGGAGGAAAGAGCACTGCGGTCTCGCTCATCGGAACGATCGGCTCCGCGACGGCGCGAACGGCCACTGTCCGCGATATCGGGCTGGTCAATGTCGCATTGACAGGCGTCGGCACCATGGGCGCTCTCGTCAATTTGAACTGGGGCTCGATCAACAACGCCTATGTCTCCGGGGGAACCGTGACAGGCGCCTCCGGCGTCGGCGGCCTGGCGGGGTTCAACTTCGGTGGGACGATCGCCAATTCCTGGACCAATGTGACGGTCGCCGGCATAAGCACGGTCGGTGGACTGGTCGGCACGAATTCCGCCATGAACGCTTCCGGCGGCGCTCCCGGAGCCCAAGGCGTCATCACGAATTCCTATGCCTTGGGGACCGTGAAGCCTGTCTCGCCGTCCACCGTTACCCGCAACATTTTCGGCGGCCTAGTAGGCATCAACAATGGCGGCCTCATCCAGAACTCCTACGCCGCTGGAACGCTGAATTTCGGAGCGCCCAACACCTCTTCGGGCGACGGCAACTATATCGGCGGATTGGTCGGGGAAAACGTCTACAACCCGAACTCCTCGACTGTCGGCACGATTCTCAACTCCCACGCGGCAGTAGATGTGACCGCGCCGGGCTCCTACATCGGCGGTCTCGTCGGATACAACAATGGCGGCAATATCGACGGCTCCTACGCGACCGGAAATGTCTCCAATCCTTATGCCACCACGACGTCGACCTTCCAATATGTCGGCGGTTTGGTCGGATACAATATACCGATGTCGACGTCGACGAGAGTGAATGGCGTGCTGGTCTTCACAAACCACGGTGGAACTATCGGCAATAGCTATGCGACCGGCAATGTGAACGCCCCTAACGTGAGCTATGTCGGCGGGCTGGTCGGGGCCAATATCGGCGGCGCGATAAGTGGTTCTTATACCACAGGGAACGTGACTGGCTTCAACGGCGTCGGTGGGTTGGTGGGAACGAGCAGCGGCACGATAAGCAACAGTCGCGCGTCAGGAGACGTGACCGGCCGTTTCTGGACTGGCGGATTTATCGGCTCCAACGGAGGGACAATTACAAGCTCTTCCGCCACCGGCGCTGTCTTTGGTGGAGATAGGACCGGCGGTTTCGCCGGCGGCAATGCCGGGACCATCGACAGTTCGAGCGCCAGCGGCAATGTCTCGGGAACCACCAATGTCGGCGGCTTGGTCGGGTTCAATCAAGGCGGCCAAGGAGCGTCCGGCGCCGGCGCGATCTCCAATTCCGCCGCGTCCGGCGATGTGAGCGGCTCCAGCAACGTCGGCGGACTCGTCGGAAACAACGCTGCGGCCAGCGATTGCTGTAATGCCGGCTCGGTGACGGGCTCTTCCGCGACCGGTTCCGTTTCGGGATCAGGCGACAACTCTGGTGGCCTTGTCGGACTGAACGCCGGGACCCTCGCCAATAGCAGCTATCACGATGTGAAGGCGGAGGCGCGCGCCGCGGCGCAGCTCGCGCAGACGCGCCAAGCGGCGTTCTCGGCCGGCAATGTGATCTCCAACACCGCGGAGGTCTCCGCGGCGAAGCCTCCGAATGCGGCAGCCTCGACAGCCGGCGGAAGAGCGGCGGTCGCCGCAGCCAATTCCTCGACAGACGTCGAGGATAATGTGACTGGCCAGCAACCTTCGCAGACGCCGTTGCCGGCCGCCCGCGCCCGCGTGCCTCACGCATCCGCGACGACCGCCGGCGGCGGAACGCATAAGGTCCATGCCTCGTCACCCGGCGCCCACTACCGCGCCCGCATTCGCAGCATCGATGTCGACGGCCAACATTTCGATCTGGGGACAGACGGCAAGAACTCCGCGCCCTCCCCGAAGGCCCAATAAAGACGCACCCGGACCAGAAAGGTCGATCCTCAGATGAATTCCCGCCGTCTGCTCCTCTCCTGCGCCGCCGCCCACGCGCTCCTGCTCGCCGCGCCGCAGGCCTTCGCGCAGAGCGCGCCTACCCCTGTGCTGCCTTATAATGTCGGCGCCGCCGTCCGCGAGGCGGATGACGCGCGCCAGGCGCCGCCGCCGCGTGAGAGAGCGGCGCCCGTGCTGCCGCAATTCGCCGAGGCGCACTTCACTCTCGCCAGCAAGGAGACGCTCTTCGTCAAGCATTTCATCGTCGAAGGCCCGATCCTCGTCGACGAAACGGAGCTGCGCGAGATTCTCGCGCCCTATGAAGGGCGCAAGCTCACGCTCGGCGACATTTACGCCGCCGCCGACAAGGTCACTCTGCTCTATCGCGCCAAGGGATATCTCGTCGCCAAGGCCTATGTGCCCGCGCAGGACGCGCGCCACGGCTCTTTGAAGATCGAGCTCGTGGTCGGCAAATATGGCAGCGTGCTCGTCAAAAGCTCTTCCGCTATCGACACGCCCTTCCTGCAAGGCGTCGTCGATACTGCGCTCGAGGACGAAGGGCTCATCCACAAAGACGCGCTCGAGCGCGCCTTGCTGCTCGTCTCCGATCTGCCCGCCGCCGGCGTGCCGCGCATCATCGTCTCGCCCGGCAAAGGCCAGGAGACCTCCGATTTCCAATTCGCCGTGCCGGAGGGAAAGCTGGTCGCGGGCTATCTGCTGGGCGACAATTTCGGCTCGCCCTATACCGGCCGCGACCGCCTGAACGGCGGCTTCAACATCAACTCGCCGCTCGGCTTCGGCGATCGCCTGACGGGCTCCGCCATCGTCTCGGAGCGCGCCGCGCTCGCCAATGGCCGCGTCGCCTATTCGTTCCCTCTCGGTTATGACGGGCTGCGCGCCGAGATCGGCGCCTATCGCACGACATATGCGCTCGGCGGCGTCTATAAGGACCTCGACGCTACCGGCAGCGCCTATGCGGTCGCCGGAACGCTGAGCTATGCGCTGATACGCCAGCGCGAGGAAAGCGTTTCGCTCTGGGCGAATTTCACCCACAAATGGCTGAACGACGAGATCGCGGGGACGTCGACCGCCAATCGCAACATCGCGCTCGGCACTTTGGGCGTGACGCGCGACACGGCGCAGGATCTGTTCGGCCTGCCGCTGGCGACGAGCTCGACACTCTCCTTCACCTCGGGCTATGTCGATTATCTCGACCTCACACAGAAGATTCAGAACCGCGCCGGCGCCGATACGGTGGGCAATTTCTACCGCATCAACCTCTCGGTGAACGCGACGATCGCGCTCGACGAGAAATTCTCGCTGTCGACCTATCTTCGCGCGCAGAAGTCGCTCAACGGCAATCTCGACACCAGCGAACAATTCAGCCTCGGCGGCTTCTGGGGGGTGCGCTCCTTCGACGAAGGCCTCGCGGGCGACAGTGGCTATATCGTGACGCCCGAATTGAAATATGCGCTGCCGCAGATCGAGAATTACCGCCATGCGCTGGGCGTCTTCACCGACATAGGCGCCGTGTGGCTGGAGAACGGCTCCTATACGACGACGCAGCGCAGCTATACGGGTGTGAACGATCTCGGCGTCGGCTATTATGCGACCTATGACATAGGCGGCGGCAGCCTTCTGGTGCTGAAGGCGCAAGCCGCGCATACCTATGGCGCGAACAGCGGCGCGACCGCCTATGACCGGCATACGAAGGGCTTGCTGCAGGTCGGATTCACCTTCTGAAGGACGGCCGCGTCGGACGCGAGACGAACAAGGGAAGATCGGCGCCCGACAAGAGAAATGGGTGAAGCGTGGCGTATCTCCTCGGTCAGCATAGCGAACGAGTCGATCGGAGCTTTCTCGCCGCGAGCGAGCAAAAGCTCGCCGACGTGATCCTCGCGGCGCTGCCAGACTCGGTCACGCCTCTGCGCCTGACCAAGGTCGGAGTCATAGGCGCCGTCATCGCCGCAGCGGCGCTGGTCGGCTGCCGCTGGTCGCCCGCGTGGCTGCTGGTCTTCGTCGCCGGAATATTCCTCAATTGGCTCGGCATGGCGCTCGACGGCCCGCTCTCCCGACGCCGCAAGCTGACGCATCCTCGGCTCGATGTCATCGGCCAGTCCAATGATATGATGTCGCAAGTCCTGCTGATCGTGATGTTCGGCGCGTCGCCATTTCTATCGCTTCAGTCGGCCTTGGTCATTCTCGCCTGCTATCTGCTGTTCTCGGCCTATAATTACGTGCGCACGATCGCGCTTCACGCGCGGCCGATGACCTATATAGGTCTCGGCCCGACCGAGTTCCGCATTCTCATGGCCGCCTGGCCTTTCATCGCTCACGCCAGCGGAATCGATGCGACGGCGCCAGGCGGCGCGGCCCGGCTGGACGCCGCGATACTGATCCTCGCCGCAATCGGAGTCGCAGGCCTCGCCGTCAAGGCTTTTTCCGACGCCCGGCAGGTCGCGGCGGAGGAGTGACTCCGGAGGGCCGCCGGGTCGAGGTAGCCAGTGCCGTCGAGCGCGGAGACTTGCGTCCGCGAGCTCCAGGGAATCCGGCGCGGTTCACCCTCGCGCCGCAAAAGATCGCGCAGCATTCGCGCCCCCGCAAAGGGATGTTCGAGATGCAATTCGTCGAGGCATGACGGAGGCCGGCGATCCGGGTCGCCAAAGCGAGCGCCCGAAGGGCCGGGCCATTCGGCGGAATGGCGGCGTTCCACCGTCAAAAACCTGCAATATGAATGACGCAAAGCGAAGCTAAGCTATTCCCGTTTTCATGCGGGGTCGGCTGATGTCTATGGCGGAGTCATTTCAAGATCGCGGGCGGCGTATGTTCCTTCGGCTGCTTCGGCCGCAAGCGCCCGCCAGTCGAAAATCGCAGCTCGAGAGCTCGACCGCTCTCGTCCCCCCGCCGCCGAGCCGGCGCGCGAAAATCATCTTCGACACGCTCGAGCCGCGCGTTCTGCTGAACGCCGACGTCCTCGCCGTGAATCTGGCGGCGGCGGCCCCGCAGCAGCAGGCCCATGACATCGTCGTTCAGATGGTCGATCCGGGAAGCGCTCCGCAGACGGCCGCGTCGCAATCGTCATCGACCCCCGCCTCGCCGGCCGGCCCGCAAGTCCAGGTCGTGGATCGAAGCAATTCCGTCATCCTCGCCCGGGCCGATCTTCTCGGCCTCGATCAGGTGACGATCATCGGCGGCCTCGGCGCGGACAAGGTGACGATCGACGCCCGGTCCTTCGCCGGCCATGACGCGCCGCATTTCACCTTCCTGGGCGGCGAAGGCGCCGACACGTTGGCGCTGGCTTCCGGCGATCCGGCGACCTGGACGCTTCACGCCGATGGCTCCGGCGCCGTCGCCGGCGCGGCGAATGTGAGCTTCGACGGCGTCCAAAATCTCATCGGCGGCGGCGCGGACACGCTGATCGGCGCCGTGACGGATACGAATTGGCGGATCGATGGCGCGGGCGCGGGCTCGGTCGGCGCATTCGCCTTCAGCGGTTTCGCCAATCTCACGGGCGCCGCGGATAATAGCGACACCTTCTCCTTCTCCGCCAGCGGCAGTCTCGCCGGCGCAGTGGATGGCGGAGCGGGCGGGTTCGACACTCTGGTTCTCGACGTCGGCGTGGCGCAGAGCCTCGTTTCGACGGCCACGGGGCCGGACAGCGGCACGATCGTCTATGACGGTCGTATCGTCGCCTATCGAGGCCTCGAGCCCGTCACCATCAGCGGCCAGGTGGCCGATCTTTCCTTCGATCTTGGATCGCTGGCGGGCGGCGCGAGCGGCGTGCAGGCGCGGCTGAAGGACACGGGGACGGCGATCGACGGCGTCATGACGCTCGAGAGCCTCAATGGCAAATTCGAGAGCCAGACCTTCAACGCCCCGACGCATTCGCTCGAAGTGAAAGGCGGCTCGGGGACGGACAGCGTCGACATCGCCTCGCTCGACAGCGCCTTCCATGCGGCGCTGTCGGTGAACACGCTGCTCTCGGGCTATGATCCGTTCGACGAGGGCGGCCTGCTGCCCGGAGACAATCATCTGACGCATAAGAGCGTCGTCAGCGTCTCGGGCGATATTTCGCTGCATGGCGGCGCGCTGACGCTGCAGGCCGACACGATCTATGTCGGCACGGTCGCCGATCAGACCGGCTCCAGCGGCTCCTGGACCGCCGGCGCGAGCTATGCGCATGTGGCGGCGACCGGCGGCGCCGGAGCGGGCGCCGAGGCCGCCATTATCGTCGATGCGGACGGCGTGGCGACGGCGCGGCTCAGCTCCGCAGGTGCGGGATACCGCGTCGGCGACGTGCTGACCTTCGCGCCGAGCGGCGGCGGCTCCGTGACGATGACGCTGCGCAATGTCGCGAGCTCCGCGATCGTCTCGACAGAGCTCGCGGGCGGCAACGCCGGCGAGATTCTCTTCGGGCGTCAGAAGACCAACGCCGACGGCACGACGAGTCTCGCCGGCGGCGCCCGCATCGCGCTCGGACCCGATGCGCAATTGCTCGCAGAGGCCGATACGGCGCATGGACGCAAAGCCGGCAAGATTTCGCTCGCGACCTCCGATGTCGCGACGCGTCTCGTCAGCTGGCCGGGCGATTTCACGGCGAAGGACGCCGCCATCGATATTAGAGGCGCGACCCTGCGCGGCGGCTCGATCAAGGTGAACGCCACCGCAAAGGACGTAAATCTCAACAGCGACGCGCCGGCGTCGGCCGCCGGCTTCACCGGCTCGCTGACGAGCTTGCTGGGGCAGATTCCGGGCGTCGTGCTCAGCGCCGCGACGGGCATCGATCTCTCGGTGATTCTGCGCGGCGCCGACGCCAAGATCAATGTCGACGACGCGACGATCGTCGCCGAGGGAACCGTCGACATAAAGGCGGAAACCAAGGTCGACACGCAGGTGTTCGCGATCGCTTCGGCGCTCGGCGGCGGCGGCCTCGCGAAATATACTGGCCTCGAATTCGCCGGCGGCTATGGCCTCGCGCAGAGCGACGTCGAGGCGAATATCGGCGGCTCCACCACCATCGACGCCAGTGGCAGCGTCACCATCACGGCCAAGGGCTCGACCGCGACAAAGACGGTCGCGCGCGCCTCCTCCAATATCGTCAGCACGGTCGATCCGAACGCCTCGTCCATCGCCATCGCCATAGCGCATACGGATCTGACGGCGTTGGCGACCGTGGGCGTCGATGCGGCGATCACCTCGCATAGCGGCAATGTCAATGTCATCGCCAATGGCGCGACCAAGACGACCCCGGACGCCAGCACGATCAGCGCCATCGACGGCCGCGCCGGCGTCGGCGTGGCGCTCGCCTTCGAATTCGGGACGGTGAAGGCCTCGCTCGACGGAACGATCAAGGCGGCGGGCACGGCCGCGAGCGAAAGCGAAGACACGAAGACCTTCGATCCGGTCGGCGGCGTCGACCCTTCCACCGACATCATCACGCTTCCCAAGCATGGCTTCGCCAATGGCCAGGCCGTCGTCTACACGCCCTATCTCGTCAACACATCGGTCGCCGGCTCCACCGTTCTCGCCGTGCAGGGCCAGCAGAGCGATGCGGTCGGCGGGCTCGAGAAGGGCAAGACCTATTACGTCATCGTCGTCGATCAGGACCATATCCAGCTCTCCAAGGAGCCCTCGATCGATCTCGACCCGACGGGCGTCGATCCCACCGCGACGCAGACGCTGAACGCGGTCAAAGCCAAGCTGTTCGACATAGACGCGATCGATGCGAGCGCGGATGCGATTCATATCGCCGCGCACGGCTTCGAGACGGGCGATCAGGTCTCCTATGACGCCGGCGGCGCCACGGCGATCACCGGCCTCGCCGATAAAGCTGTCTATACGGTCGACAGGGTCGATGATGCGAGCTTCCGTCTGAAGGACAGTTCCGGCAATGTCATTCAGATCGCCCAGGGCTCGGCGCTGGGAAAGCAGAGCTTCACGCGCGCGTCGGACAATAAGAAGGCCGAGGTCACGCTCGCCAGCGTGGACGCCAATGGCCGCATTCACGTCAAAAATCACGGCTTCGCGATCGGAACGCCGGTCGACGTGACCTATGATTCGCTCTCTGAAGACGATGTGACGCTCGGCGGCGTGCGGGCGGCGCATCAATATAAGCTGGTCGCCACCGACGCCGATACGTTCGAATTGCGCGACGCGCAGACGAATGCCCGGATCACGCTGACCGATCCCGGCTCCGCGGCCACACATGCGCTCGCCTATATCGGCGCCGTGAAGAGCTTCGACCCGAGCACGGCTGTCGATGGCTCGCTCGACACGATCGCCATCGCCAATCATGGCTTCAAGAGCGGCGACGCCGTCATCTATGCCGTCGACCCGACCAAATCGACGACGCTGTCGCGCGCCTTCGAGCTCGACGCGATCGACGCCACGGCGAAGACGATTCATATCGCCGGACACGGCTTCTCGAGCGGCGATCAAGTCACCTATGACGCAGGCGGAAGCACGCCGATCGGCGGACTGACGAGTGGCGCTGTCTATACGGTGCAGAAGGTCAGCGACGATCTGTTTCAGCTGAAGGATACGAACGGCGTCCTCGTCTCCGTGGCGCAAGGCGCGGCGCTCGGCGCGCACAGCTTCGCAAACGCCGCGACGCAAACGACGGCGAGCGTCACCCTGGCGCGCATCGACACGACGACAAATCGGATCTACCTGCAGAGCCACGGATTCGTCGCGACTGCGGCCGATCCGCTGCTCGTCGACTACGCCTCGCTGGAGTCGCTCGGCGCCCACGCCGTCGGCGGATTGCAGAGCGGTCATCAGTATAAGCTCGTCGTCGTCGACGCCAATTCCTTCGAGCTGCGCGACGCCACCACCGGCGCGCTGGTCACGCTGGCCGATCCGGGCGCGGCGTCCATGCATGTCATAGCCGATGATCGCGTCTATCGAGCGTCGCAAGGCAATGTGCGCGACCTCACCGCCGGCGACCGCGAGATCCGCGGCCTCACCGCGGGCGAGCAATATTACGTCGTCAAGGTCGACGACAATCACATCCGTCTCGTCGAGGACGCGAGCGAGGTCTCCGCGGTCAAGCCGATCGATCTGACCAGCGATGGCAAGGGCGACGGTCACGCTCTGGCGGCGAGCACGAACACGATCGGCATAGGCGTTCAGGCGATCCTCGACTCGCAGACGCGCGGCAAGGCCAAGCCGGAAGTCGGCGGAAAGTTCAATCCGACGAAATATAAGGACATCCTCTCCAAGCCCGACATCGCGCTCGCGACGATCTTCGGACAGGCGTCTGCGACGAGCGGCAAGAAGACGGTCACTGATCCGAACACGGGCAAGGACGTCACCAAGGACATCACCAATGACGGGCTGAGCGCCGGCGGCGCCATCGCCGTCAATGTCGTCATCAATGATGTCGAAGCGACGATCGGCAAGAACGCGACCGCAGCCAAGCCGACGACGCTGCAGACCGATCACAATGTCGAAGCGCTGGCGACGAGCACGCAGCGCACGCAGCTGATCTCGCAATCGGACGTCTCGAAATCGAAGACGAAATCGACGACCGCCAAAGCGGTCGATCTCTCCTTCGCTGTCGGCGTCTATCTCAACGACGCCAATGCGATCATCGCTGGAAACACGATCATCGACGCTGGCGAGACGGTGAAGGTCGCCTCCTCGCTCTCTTATCCCTTCCTCATCAATCCGCTCGATCTCGTTCTCGGCATTCCGCAGGATATCGTCACGCGCGGCGTCAGCGGAGTGACCGATCTTCTGGACGGCACTTTCGGCGTCAGCTCGAAATTCATGAACACTTGGGTGATGGCGCGCGCCAAGGCCCAGGACACGCAAGCGACCTCCGTCTCCGGCTCCATCGCCGTCAACGCCTATATCGATCACAGCACGGCGGTCATTCAGTCGGGCGCCCGCATCAATCAGGCGCCTCCTTCCACGACATTCAATCCATCCGCGACGCAATCGGTCACTGTCACGGCCGATGTGATGATGCAATTCGCCGAAATGGCGGGCATAGGCAAATGGTCGCTGAGCGAAAGCCCGTTCGGCAAGGCGAAATATGAGAATAAGAAAGCCGGCGAGCTGCTGCGCGGCGGCGATGTCGTCGATGTCTTCGGCCGCTCCGGCTCCAAGGCGATCGGCGGCTCCATTCTCGTCGACGATATCGAGAACACCGTCTATGCGCGTATAGAAGGCGATGCGAAAGTCGGCATCGGCGCGAGCGGCGCGCTGACCATTCATGCGACCGAGGATATTTTCCGCCTCGCCATTGCGCAATCGGGCGGCAAGACCGATGACGGCGGCCAATTCGCCTTCGCCGGCAGCGGGCTCGCACTGCGCCAACGCAGCGACGTCGAGGCCGGGCTGGTCGCGACGGCGAGCTTCGGGCCGACGATCACAGGCGGCGGCGCCGTGGACATCTCGGCGACGACCGGCGGAACCGAGGTGGAGATCGCGGGAACGATCATCGTCGCCGGCAAGGGCTCGAACGGGCTCGGCATGTCGGCGCTCGTCAATGACGTCGAGCGCAAGGTCTATGCTTTCATCGGCTCCGATCCGAGCAATGGCGGCGATCCGAATGCGACGCCGGCCGGCGCCGTGTCGATGAATGTCGGCGACACGTCTCTTTCGGCGACGACGACCGGCGTCGTCGTCGGCGTCGTCGGCACGGCGACGGTGCTGACCGGTCCGCAGGGCGCGCCGCAGAACCTCGGCTCCTCGGCGAATGATCCGCTCGACGGCATTTCGCTTCCCGCGCTGTTCGAGGAAGCGCCCAAGCCCAAGAGCGGCTATGGCGTCGCTGGAAGCGCCGGGATCAATTTCATTCGCGACACCGATCTCGCCTACATCAATGCGCGCGGCGCCATGTCGGTCGGAACTTTGTCGCTCACCGCCGATGACACGCAGACGATCGTCGCCATCGTCGGCGGCGTCGCTGTTTCGGTCAACGCCGGCACAGGGCTCGGCGGCGGAACGACGATCGGCGGCGCTTTCGCGCTCAATCAGCTCACGGCGGATACGGAAGCTTTCATCGCCGATCGGCTTGATGCATCCGGCTCGCCGGACGCCAATGGACTCGTCATCGCCAGCCATGCGGCGGCGCTCTCGACGCGCGATGAAATCTCGTTGAAGGCGACGCGCGGCGGCACGCTGGCCAGCTTCTCGGCGGCGGTCTCGGCCAATACCAATGAGCAGGGCGACGCTTTCGCCGGCTCGGTCTCGGTCAATCGCATCGTCGACACCACAAAGGCGACGATCGACGGCGCCAAGGTCAGCGCCAATGGCGATGCGGCGCTCACCGCGCGGGACGAGGCGCAGCTCATCGCCATCGGCGGCGGCGCCAGCTATACGGCGGGCGCCAAGGGCGTCGGCGCCTCGCTCGGCTTCAATCAGCTCAGCGTCAGCACGGTGGCCGGCGTGCTCGGCGAGAAGCGTCGCAGCTCGCTGACGCTCGGCGATAATCTTTCAATTCTCGCGATCGATGATCAGAAATTATGGGCTTTCGCCGTGTCGCTCGGAATTGCGACCGGCGGCGGCGTCGACAGCAAGGCGGTGGCGTTCACGCTCGGCATAAATGTCATCTCGACCGATCAGAAAATCTTCACGCGCGACAATTCCGCGCCGATTCTCGCGACGATCCAGAACGCCGATGTGATCGCCTCGGGCGTCTCGCTCGAAGCCAAGGACAATTCGGTCATCTATGCGGTCGCCGGCGCGCTCGGCGTCGGAGCGCAGGGGCAGGCCTATGGCGTCGGCCTCGGCTGGAATCAGGTCGCGCTGCAAGTGCGCGCCACGGTCGACAATTCCTCCATCACCGCAGGCGCGGGCGGTATCAGCCTGACGGCGCATTCGACGCAGGACGGGCCGATTTCCATCGCAGGCAAGATCGCGGCCGCCGCATTGGGCGGCTCGAAAGGCAATGGCGCGACGGTCGGCGCGAGCCTTTCGGTCAATGGCGTCTACAACACCATCGAGGCGATCGTCTCCAACAGCTCCACGCTGCGCACGACGGCCGGGTCCGGCGGCTCGGTGAGCCTGCGCGCGAGCGACGAGTCGACGATCAATGCGCTGACCGGCGGCGTCGCCATTTCCAGCTCTGGAAGCGCCGTCGGCGCGGCGATCAGCGCCAATTACATCGCCAATCAGGTGACGGCGAAGGTCGACGGCTCGACCATCGACTCGAATGGCGACGCCATTATTCGCGCCGAGGAGACGGCCGCGATCCATTCGCTCACGCTCGGCGGCGCCGGCGGCGACAATGTTTCCTTCGCCGGCTCGCTGTCGATCAACGTCATCGACAATAGGGTGACGGCGGCGGTCGTCGGCGCGACGTCCAATCTCTCCTCGCGCAATAATCTGCGCGTGATCGCCGATGACACGGCCAATATCGTCGCCATCGCCGGCGGACTCGCCGTCGGCGGCGACGCGGGCGTCGGCCTCGCGGCGACCAATGTCACCATTCTCGACACGACCAAGGCCTATGTCGACGGCGCCGCGACGCTGCAGGCCGGCGGCGCCGGCAACGCCTTCACCGATGCGCTGGGCCAGTCGCGACATGGCCTCTCGATAGAAGCGAACGCTGGAGAATCCGTCGTCATCATCGGCGTCGGCGGCGCCTTCGCGGGTGACGGCGCCGGCGCTGGAGCGCTCACCCTCACCTATATCGACGTGAGCGCCCTCGCCTTCGAGGATGCGCCGAGCGTGACGCCGGCGGCGGGCGCCGCGGGCCTGCATTCGGATCACGATGTCGATATCGTCTCGCATGGACATTTGTCATTGGTCGGAGTCGCCGGCGCCATCGCCGGCAGCGAGGTCGGCATTGGCGCGGGCGCGGACGCCGGCTATGTGAAGCGCCGTCTCGAGGCCTATGTCGGCGCGGGCGCGACGGCCAAGGGCGGCGACAATGTGATCGTCAATGCCCAGGGCGATATGACGATCACTTCGGTTTCGGCGGCTGTCGCCGGCGCCAGCACGGGCGCGGGCGGGCTGACCACGGGCGTCTCCGTTCTCGATCTCGTCGCCAAGGCGCATATAGACGCGGGCGCCGTCGTGCGCTCGGACGGCAATGTTCTGGTTTCCGCCGAGGACGACACCACGCTCGATCAAGTCTCCGGCAATATCGCCGCCGCGGGCACGGGCGCCGGCGGAATCGCCGCGGGCGTCGGCTATGTGAAGAAGACGACCGAGGCCTATATCGCCACCGGCGCTTCGGTGACAGCGCTGGCGAAATCCGGCAAGAGCGGAATCGTCGCCGATACGGGCGAGTTCGGCGCTCCGCCGGCGACCGCCAATGCGCAGCAGCAAGGCGTCTCCAAGGATTTCGCGACCTCCGCCGTCGACTACGGCGCCGATGCGATGAATGTCGCCGGGCATGGCTTCAGCACCGGCCAGGAGGTGATCTACACCGGCCAGTCGCTGGCGCTCGGCGGTCTGCAGACGGGCGGGCATTATTTCGTCATTCGCATCGACGACAATCATTTCGCGCTGGCGGCGGACAAGAGCGCCGCGCTGAACGGTCAGAAGATCGATCTCCTCGACACGGGCGTCGCATCGACGGCCCGCCATGTCGTGCAGACGCTGAACAGCACCGGCGTTCCGTCGGTCAGCAATAAGAATTTCAACGATCCGACGCTGGCGAATAATCGTGACCGCAAGCCGCTCGTCGCCACGCAATCGGGCGTGATCATCGTCGCGGTCAGCGTCAATGATCTGACCAGCGCCGGCGTCGGCGTCGCCATCGCAGGCGAAGGATCGGGCGCGCTCGCCGGCTCGGTGAGCGTGCACGAGATCGACACGCTCGCGCATATCGACCAGGGCGCGCGCATAAATGCGGATGAGGATGCGGGCGCGGGCGCGGGGCAAAATGTGCTGGTCGCGGCGGGCCGCGCCTATAATGGCCTCGCGATCGGCGGCGGCCTCGCGGGCTCGGGAGGCGTCTCCGTGGCGCCGGCCTTCGCCGCGCCGGTGCTCAAAGGCGCGACGGAAGCCTTCGTGCAGGGTGCGACTACCGGCAATGCTTATGACACGATCGTCAACGCCGCGGGCGATGTCGCCGTCGTCTCCCATGCGGTGACGGATGTGCTCAGCATCGCCGCGGGCATTGCCGCTTCGGGAGAAGTCGGCCTCGCCGGCTCGGCCGCGGTGATCGTCATCGACACATCGACGATCGCCTCCATCTCCGGCCGCGTGCGCGTGTCGGCGACAGGCGATGTTCTGGTCGCCGCCAAGGACGACACGACGACCTACGCCATCGGCGGCGCCGTGGGCGTCGGCATAGGCTCGGGCGGCGGCGCAGGCGCCGTCGACGTCACCTCGATCGAGAAGACGACGCTGGCGACCATCGGCGATCATGCGATCGTCGACGCCTACGCCAATAGCGCCTCCTTCATCTCCGACGCGCCGGACGGGACCTATTCGAGCAATGGCGGCTTCTCGCAGAAGACCGCGCGCGGGGTCGCCGTTCTCGCGACGACATCGGAAAAAATCGTGTCGGTCGGCGCGAGCCTCGGCGCCGGCGCCTATGCCGGCATAGCCGGCGCGGTGACGGTGGAGCTCGTCGACTCCGACACGCTCGCGACGATAGGCGACGGCGCGCAGATCAATCAGAACACGGCCGCGACCGCCGCCAATTCGCAGAGCGTCATCGTCGCCGCCACCAACAAGCTCGATCTGCTCACTTTCGCGGGCGGTCTCGGCGCCAGCCTCGGCGCCGGCGTCGGCGCCTCTGTGGATGTCGGCGTGCTGCGCAATGACACGCAAGCGCTGATCGGCGCGGCGAGCGTGCGCGCCAAGGGCGACACGGATGTGTTCGCGCTGTCGCGCTGGACCGTGAACGCCAACGCCATCAGCGCCGGCGCCGGCCTCGTCGGTCTCGGCGGCGGCATCATCGTCTATTCGATCGGCGGCAATTTTACCGACAGCTATTCGACCTCGGACGGCTCCTCCTCGGCCCTCAGCAGCGACAAATCCACCGTGCTGACTTTCGTCGAGAGCACGGTCGGCACATTGTCCGGCCGCATGCAGACGAGCGACGCCGCGTCGCCTGCGTTCGATCCGGCGCAGAAGGTGAACGGCGCCGCCGAGACGATCGATCTTGGCGCCGATCGCGGGCTGAAGACCGGCGACGCCGTCGTCTATGACGCGGGCGGCGGCAAGGCGATCAAAGGGCTGAAGGACGGCGAGGTCTATTTCGTCATCGTCGACAGCGCGCATCCGCAGCTGGTGAAGCTGGCCGCCTCTTATGAGGACGCGCAGGCGGGCCATGCGATCGATATAGACGCGGCCGGCGCCACGGGCGCGCAGCATCGTCTCGCCGCGGGCAATGCGCAGATCGCCAATATGGCGCGGAGCGCTTCGTCGGCGAACACGCCGGCGGGCCGGGTGAATTCGGCGACCAAGGCGACGAGTGGCGTCACCAGCGGCACGACCGCCGGCATATTGCAACATGCGGACATAGCGACCGGCAATCTCGATGTGATCTCGCGTGAGGCGCTCGATCTCACGGCGCGCGCCGGCGGCGTGGCGGGCGGCGCGGCGGCGCTCGGCGTCGGTCTCGCCATTGTGAGCATAGACGCGGATTCGACGGCTTTCGTCGCGCCGCAGACGACGATCACCGGAACGAATCCCGCTTCCGGCGTGCTCACCGTCTCCGCCAATCTCGACTCCAATGCGCATGTGCTGGGCTTTGCCGGCGCCATCAGCGGCTTCGTGTCGCTCGGCGGCGCGGTGTCGCTCATCGACGACACGAGCTCCGCGCGCGCCATGCTCGGCGCGACGCCCGGCGCCTCGCATGACGATTCCTCGACGATCGAGGCCTCCGCGCTGTCGGATGCGACGATCGTCACCGGCTTCCACGACGTCAGCGTCAAATCCGTCGCCAATGTGAATCATTTGCTCGCCGACGGCGCCTGGTCGGTGTCCGGCGTCGCCGGTCTCGGTGCGGCGGTGAGCAAGCTCACCATAGCGGGGACATCGCAGGCGATCGTCGGCAAGTTCACGCAGATCGGCTCCACTGCGGCGCAGATCGCCGGCGATGTGAAGATCGACGCGCAGCGCACCGTCACGGTCAATCCCTTCGACGCCAATCAGCCCATGGGCGTCGCCATTGGCGGCGGCATTGTCGGCGCGGCCGCGGGCGTGACGCTCATCACTGTCAATGGCGCGGTCGCCGCGCGCATCGGCGATGATGCGGCGGTCTACGCCGGCGGCGAGGTCGATGTTCACGGAACCAGCACGACGACCGCGAACAGTCTCGAGATCGACGGCGGCGCCATAGGCGGCATTGCGGTCGGCGCCGTGATCGCGCAGGCGAAATTCGCGCCCGTCATGGCGGTCGGCGTCGGCAAGCGCGCAATCATCCGCAGCCGCACGACGGATGTCAAAGCAACGCAGACGACCTCCGTCAAGCTGCTCGGCTATGCCGCCGGCGGCGGCTTGGCGAGCGGACAGGGGCTCGACATAGAGCTCGAGATCGATCCGACGACGACGACGACCATCGACGACGGCGCCGATATCGCCGCCACGCAATCGGCCTCGGTGCAGTCGGTGACGAATACGACCTCCTTCGCGACCGGCGACGCCGGCAATTATGGCGGCGTCACCGTCATCGAGGGCGGAAGCACGAGCACGCTGAAGAACGCCAACAGCCTGAGCGTCGGAACCGGCGCGCATATAGCGGCGGGAACGGGCCTGACAGTGCTCGCCGACACCACCAATAATGCGAAGGCCGATGGCGACGGCGGCGCCGGCGCGGTGGTCTCCATCATCGGCGCGACCTCGACGGTGAAAGCTTCCGATGCGACGACGACGACGATCGGCGGCGGCGCGCTGCTCTCCGCGGGCGGCGATCTCTCGGTCGAATCGCGCACCTCCAGCACGGCCAAATCCGCGCCGCACGCCTCGGCCGGCGGTCTCGGCGCCGATACGCGCGTCACCGGAAATCTCACCTATGGCGGCGCGACCAAGACGGATGTCGGCGCCTCGACGCTGACCGCAGGCGGCAAGCTCGACGTTCTCGCGCGCGTCACGACGCTCGATCTCAAAATCGACGCCGTCGCGGAATCGAGCGCGCTCGGCGCCAATTCCGAAGCGCATGCGACGCTGAGCCGTCCAGAGTCGGCGCCGGGCTCGTCCAGCCCCACATCCGATGCGCTGGTCGATCTGCACAGCGGCGCCACGCTGAATGGCGGCGGCTCCGTCAATGTGAAAGCGCGCCAGGAATCCGTCACCAGCCTCGCGAGCGCCGACGCCACCACCAATGGCCTCGGCGCCTCGACCAACAGCTATGCGAAGAATGATTTCGATGTGACGACGCGCGTCGTGGCGGAGAGCGGCAGCGCCGTCCATACGCGCGCGCTGACGGTCGAAGCCTATGGCTCGCCCAATGTGTCGGGCTTCGTCGATGCGAGCTCGCATGGCGCTCTCATCGACACGGGCTCCGAGCATCCGTCGCAGACGATCGCCTATCGGCGCACGATCGATTTCAACGCCGATGTGTTCCTGTCCGGGCCGCCGGCGCCCGAGCTCGTCATCGACGCCGCCGGAAATATCGTCAAGCAGCAGGGCATAGGGACGGTCACATTCCAGAACGGCGTCTTCATCGTGCCGGATATCGTCAACACTTCGACCGCCGCCGGCACGGCGACCTTCTCCATTCCGAGCTGGGGGCAAGATCCGACGCCTGCAGGCTATGGCGTGACGCCGGGCGAGGATTCGATCAAGGGCTCGCCCAAGATCACCTTCCTCACCGCTTTCGATCATGTCCTCATTCAGAATGCGTCGAATTTCGATGTTCGGATCGGGCTCATCAATCCGCTGGCGGCGACGCCCAATTTCGCGCAGAACGTCGTCGTCGATGTGACCTATAAGAAGGACTTCCTGCCGGTCACGACGGCCGATCCGGGCCACACAGCCGTCACCATCGCCAACACCTCGACCGCCGCGCGCACCAAGGTGACGCTGAACGACGCCATTCTCGACGCGCTCGGCCCGGTGTCGATCACGACCGCGAATGGCGATATCGTCGCGAATGCGAATGGCCGCATAGAGGCGACCACTCTGTCGCTCTCGGCGCCGAAGGGCGCGGTCGGCGCTTCGGCCGCGCCGATCCGCGTCGCTTCGACGCGCCTCGACGCGCTGGCGCGCGATGGAATCGTCATCAGCGAGACGGGCGATCTAGAGGTCGGCTCGGCGAGCTCGACGGGCGGGACCGTGAGCCTTTCGGCGACCGGCTCCATTCTCGACGCCGACGCCAGTGTCGCGGTCAATGTGAGCGCGCCCAATCTCATCCTCAACGCCGGCGGCGGATCGATCGGCGCGAAGGCGGATGCGCTGCGCATAGACGCGGCGCGCGCGGCCGGCTCCTTCATCGGCTCGGCCAAGGGCGATGTGGTCGCGACGGATGTCGCGGGCGGCCTCGGAATCGGGACCGTCGCCTCGACGACGGGCGACATCGTCGTCGCGACGCGCGACAGCAATGCGGTCGGCGAGGACATCATCTTCGGCGCGACCTCCTTCATGAGCGCGACATTGGGCGCTGCGTCGCTCGCCGCCGGCGACAATATCGTCATGGCCGTCGGCGCGACGTTGAACGCCGCCAAGACCGCGACATTGACCGGCGACGTCGGCGACTCCGATTCCGGGGTCGGCGCGCTGATCGATCTCGAGGGCGCGATCACAGCGGCGGCCGTGTCGGTCGTCGGCGGCGCCGATCGCGACACCATCGTCATTCGTGGCGTGTCGGCCAATGCGCCCACGACGGTGACGACCGGCGGCGCGGAGAATGTCATCCTCATCGGCAGCCGCGCGAGCGCGACGACCAATGCGAGCGGCGAGCTGATTGCAACGAGCAATGCCGGCGGCAATCTCACGACGATCGTCGGAACGCTGACCGTGACCGGCGCGAATGACAAGCTGGCGTCGCTGGATCTCGACAATTCCGGCTTCGCGCAGGGCGTGACGGGAACCGTCTCCGATAGCGAGGTCGCCGGCTTCGGCATGACCGGCAAGGTCGTCTATAGCGATCTTCGCTCGCTCGCGCTGCATCTCGGCGCCGGCGCCGACACGGCGACAGTGCGCTCCACTGCTGCGGCGACCATCACCTCGCTGTTCCTCGGCGATGGCGCCGATTCCGTCATCGTGTCGGGCGCCGACGCGACGGTGAACAAGCTCGCGGGAACACTCATTCTCGACGGCGGCGCCGGCGCCGACACGCTGCTCGTCGACGACAGCGGCGATACGGGGGCCAATGCGGGCGTCATCGGCGGCGCCAATGGCAATCAGATCTTCGGCTTCGGCATGGGCGGAACCGATCAGACCGTGGTCGATCCGAACAAGGGCGTCACCTATGGCGATTTCGCCACTGTGACGGTGAAGGCCGGCTCCGGCGCGGACTCCATCTCGATCGCGGCCAGCTCGACGGATACGATCGTCGATGCGGGCGCCGGCGCGGACGCCATCACGCTGGGGCCGAACCTCGCCAATATTCGTGGCCATGTGCTCGTGCGCGGCGGCGGCGATGCGGGCGACGCTTTCTCGGTGAGCCCGACGGTCGACTCCAATCTGACGCTCGACGCCGCCTCGGCGACGCGCAGCCGCATCACCGCGGTCGGAATGGCGCAATCGGTCGAATTCGAAGGCGTCGCGGCGACCACGATCGCGCTCAGCGGCGCGACGATGAACAATGTCACGATCAATGGTTCGGCGACGCCGATCATCGTCGACTCCAATGGCGCGGTGGACAAGATTTTCGTTCATGGCGCGGGCAAGGCGACGACGATCAATCTCGGCGCGGGCGACGATCAGGCGATCGTCTATGGAACGAGCGCGCCGCTGCTGGTCACCGGCGCTGGCGCCGCCGACAAGCTCACTGTCGATCTCTCCGGCGCGCCGGCCGCCACGACGACAGGCGTGATCCATGACGGCGCCGCCGTCGGCGAGGGAATCGTCTCCGGTCTCACCGCCGGCGACGTCGCCTTCCGCTCTCTGGCCGAGGTCGATGTGAAGCTCGGCGACGGCAATGACACATTCACGCTCGACGTCCATGCGGCGACTCTTCCGGCGACCATCGTCGGCTTGTTCGGCGGCGGCGGCGATGATCTGATCGAGGCGCGCAGCGTCAGCACGGCGCGCACGATCGTCGATGGCCAGTCGGGCAAGGATACGCTGCAGGTCGAGATCGCGGCGCAGCCGATCGCCAATCAGTTCACCTCCATCGACAAGACGGTGGAGCAGCTCATCGTCGATAATTCGGCCAATTCGACGGTCGCGATCGCTTGGACTCTGCTCGACACCGACCTTCAGGCCGCGGCGCTCCCTTCCGGGTCGCCGGTCTCGGTGATCTCGACGGCCGGCGCGGATTTGACGCGCATTCTCGGCGGCAAGACGGGAACGGACACGCTCGATGTCGTGTCCACCAGCACGGCCAATGTGAATGTGGCGATCGACAATAATCGCATCACGCTGCAATCGGGCCTCGTCGTCGTGACTCAGCCTGATCCCGCGAATGATTTCGACACTTATCGCAATTACGACAAGGCGCTGAATTTCGATGGGCTGAACCAGGGCGACATCGCCTATGCGTCGAACGGCTTCCGACTGTCGACCTCCAACGCGCTCGGCCTCATTCGGTCGGACGCCATCAGCCCGGCGGCGCAAGCGCGCACAAATAGCGATGTGCTGACGTTGCAGGCGGCGCGCGCCGACGGAACGCCGAATGGCGACGGCTTCACGCTCTATTCGCTCGAGCTCGCCAATACGGCGGCGAGCGGAACGGCGGTCGTCGTTCTGACGGGCCATACGCTCGGCGGACAGTCGGTGAGCGCCGAGCTGAGCCTCGCCGCCGGCGCTGGCTTCCAGCGCTTCGACACTTCGCTCGCGAGCTTCTATGGGCTCGACAGAGTGACGCTGACGGCGAAGGACGCCTCGACGCCCTTCGGCTCGATCCTCGTCGACAATATCGTCGCGGTGGACGATCTGCCCAATGCGGCCGCGACCGTCGCGCCGGCGACCGTGCCGACCTATACGATCTCGAATGATTTCTCGATCGACACGACGGTCTATTCGGGCCAGTGGGTCTGGATCCACTCGGGTAAGATCGAGGTCAATTACAATAATGGCGGAGCGTCGGTCGACGACACGCTCGATTTCACCAATGGCGGCTGGTGGTATCTGGGCTA
Organism: Methylosinus sp. PW1; assembly: GCF_000745215.1. Classification (NCBI taxonomy): domain Bacteria; kingdom Pseudomonadati; phylum Pseudomonadota; class Alphaproteobacteria; order Hyphomicrobiales; family Methylocystaceae; genus Methylosinus; species Methylosinus sp. PW1. Next base: position 93,599 of record NZ_JQNK01000004.1, on the reverse strand, counting down.
TAGCCAGTCCGGCTTCTCGATCACCGCCGACGCGAGCGCCACGGGCGCGAACAATGGCATGGTGTCGGTGAATTTCGCCGGCGATCTCAGCCTGCCCGCCGGGCTGAAAGTATCCGCGGCGGGCGCCAATGCGCTGTCGCTCAATGTCGCGAACAATGTGCAGCTCGCCGACAATGTGACCTTCGATCTCTCGGCGCATAATCAGACCGCGGGCGCCGGCGGCGGCGCGGCGGGCGGCTTCGGCGGCGCCGGGTCGGGCGCGGTCGGCGGCTATGGCGGCGGCGGCGGATCCAATGGCAGCCTTCCGTCCAACTTCACTTTCCAGGGAACGACCGCCGCGGGACAGGGCGTCGGCGGTCCCTATGGCACGGGCGACAACCATGGCGGCAGCGGCGGCTATGGCTCCCCGAGCTATTACGGCGGCGGCGGTGGCGGCGGCGGCGGCGGCGGCGCCTGGGATGGCTTCGGCCGCGGCGGCGGCATAGGCGGCGACGGCGGCTGGGGCTATTACGGCAATTGGGGCGGGTCCGGCGGCGCGGGCGGGCTCGGCGTCGGCAATCAGTATAATGGTTCGGCCGGGGGTGGCGGCGCCCAGGGCTATGCCGGCTATGGCGGCTCGGGCGGCGGCGGCGCCTATGGCGCCTATGACATCGTCAATGGCCAACGCCTGCGCGACGGCGACGGCTATGACGGCCAGGGCGGCGGAACCGGCGGGACCGGCGGAACCGGCGGCGATGGCGTCGGCGGCGCCAATTCGGCGACCGGCCTCGCTATCTCCGGCGGCATGGGCGGCGGCGGCGGCGGTGGCGGCGGCGGCGGCGGCTCGGGCGGCGGCGGCGGCGGCGGCGGCGGCGGCAATGGCCGCCATTGGACGAGCGGCTTCCTCGGCCTCACCGATAATTACATCGGCGGCGGCGGCGGCGATGGCGGCGGCGGCGGCGGAGTCGGCGGCAATGGCGCTGCGGGCGGCCTGGGCGGCGCGGGCGGCGGCGCATTCCAGCTGGTCGCGCAGGGTCAAATTCGGGTCGGCAATAGTGACGCCTTCACAGCGGTCGGTGGCGCGGGCGCGACCGGCGGCTCCGGACAGAGCCCCGATCCGAATCGCGGGCCGACCTCGAGCGGCGGCGGCGGCGGCGACGATTCCGACGCTCATCACGGCGGCAATGGCGGCCCCGGCGGCGCCGGCGGCCCCGGCGGCGACGGCGGCGACGGCGCGGGCGGCTCTGGCGGAACCATCAAGCTCTATGCGACCGATCTCACCAATGGCGGCGCGACGCTGAAGACCTCCGTCACGACGTCCGGCGGCGTCGGCGGCGGAACCGCGCCGAAAGGCGGCGAGGGACGCTTCATTGTCGGCAGCAACACCTCGCTCACCTTCTCGAGCGGCGGCGCGGTGTCCGGCAATGGCGGCCAGACGGCTTTCGCCGCGACCGATCCGGGCGTCGAGCATTTCACCGGCCCGCGTCAGTCGAACGCCTATATCGCCGGCGCGCCGCTGACGCCGACCATCGTCGGTCTCGCGGGCGGCGCGGACATATATGGCGTCGTCTCCGGGCTCGACGCCGCCTCGATCGACTTCAACACCACGACGCCGCAGCTCGATCATGCGCCGTCGGACGCGCTGCTCGCGGTCATGCTGCTCGACAAGGGCGTCGGCTCGCTGAGCCAGGATTACACTGGCTTCGATGTCCTGCTCGTCGCCAATGTGTCGACGATCAATGTCGCCAATCCGACGCTCAGCATCGACGGCGCCACGGCGCAAGCGCTGAAGACCAATGGCGTCGGCGCCGATCAGGCGCTGACGAGCCTCGCTCCGGGCCAGGTGTGGGCGACGCTGGTTCCGGAAGGCAGCGCGCATAATCACACATTCACGGCGTCGATCGGCGTGAACGCCTCCGGCGCGACGACGCTCACCGGCAATACGCTGTCGCTCGGCGGCAATGTCCAATATCTCTCCATTGCGCGCCCATCGGCGCCGACCGTCGCGCAGCTCACCGGCTTCGACGCCATAGCGGCCGATCCGGGCGCCGATCACATCTTCGGCGTCTCCACCGCGACCAGCTCGCTCGTCGTCGTGAATGCGCACGATGGATCGCAGCGCCAATTGTTCAAGGAGGCGCAGAACGGCGTCTCCGGCCTCTCGAGCGTCTCCAATGTGCTCGTCACCGGAGCCGACGGTTTCGTCATCACCGAGAGCGCGACGACCGGCAGGCTGGCGACATTCAAGCTCGCCTCGGCGACCGGCGATCTTACCTTCGCGCAATCGCAATCGGATGGCGGCGCCTATTACGACTCGATGCGCTATGACGCATCGACAAAGGTGCTGACGACGACGGGCTCGGCCGGCCTGCGCAGCTATTCGCTGAACACGACGACCGGCGCGCTCACTTTGATCTCCACTCAGTCCGGCGCGAGCAGCGCCGCGACGGAAACGATCGCGCAGAATGGCTTCACCTATTCGGTGAACGCTTCGACCGGCAGCCTCACCGCTTCCAATGCGACGACCGGCGCCTCGCAGACGCTCTCCGGCGCGGCCAATGGACTCGTCGGCGTCTCCGATGTGGCGGCGAGCCCGGACGGCGGCTTCGTCTATGTTACGAGCCAGAGCGGCAATACGCTCTCTGTCTTCCAGGTCACGAATTCCAAGACGCAGCCGCTCGTCTTCGTCGAGACTCTGCGCAATGGCGCCAATGGCGTGCGCGGGCTCGACGCGCCGACCGATGTCGCCGTCACCGCCGATGGCCAATATGTGCTGGTGACGGCGCGCGGAGCCAATGACATCTCCGTGTTCCAGCGCGACCAGCAAACGGGCGCGCTCGGCTTCGTCCAAGTCGTGCGCGACGCCGTAGGCGGCGTGCGCGGCCTGCTGACGCCGACCTCGCTGATCCTCGGGCCGCAGAACGGCTCTTCGCTCACAGCCTATGTCGGCAGCCTCGGCTCGGCGACGCAGCAGGGCGGTCTCGCGACATTCAATGTCGATCTCTCGCCCAAGGCGCCGCCGATCGCATTCGCGACGGAGCACACGGATATAGAGTCGATCGGCGTCACGACGGGCGTCGGCGACGACACTGTGTCGCTCGTCTCCGCGCCGCCGGCGATCGTCGGCGCGACCAAGGTGAGCACGGGCGAAGGCTCCGACCATGTCGTCGTCGCCGATTATCGCGGCGCGACCAGCGTCGATCTCGGCGCCGGCGCGGACAGTCTCGATCTGCGCGTCGTCAACGCCAAGACGGCGGCCGACACGCTCGCCATTCATGGCCGAGCGGACGCCGACACGATCGATGTGCAGAACACGGGCGCAGGCGCGACGACGACGATCGACGGCGACGCCGGCTCCGATGTGATCACGATCGAGAAGGTGGGCGCCGCGACGCATACCACCGTCTCCGGCGACGCCGATGCGGATATTGTGCGCATCTCGCTTTCCAATCTGCCCGCCGATGCGGCGACGACGCTGCATGGCGACGCGCCGGGCGTCGCGCCCGGCGACACGCTGATCGTCGATCCGCAGGATCCGAACGCCTCCATACTCGTCGGCGGAGTCGCCGGCCTGCCGATCCCGCAGACCAATGGCTCGATCAGCCTCGCCGGCAAGGGGGCGGTCGCCTATGACACTTTCGAGGGACTGACGGTTCTGTCGTCGCCGATCGTGTCCTTCTCCGCGCCGAGCTACTCGACCTCGGAAGGTTCGAGCGTGACGCTCACCGCCAATGTTCAGGCGCTAGGCTCCACCAATTCGTTGTCCGGTCCGGTCGCCTTCGACATAGACGGCGACGGACAGTTCGGCGAAGTGACTGGAACCGCTCTCGGCGGCGGCGTCTATCGCGTGACGCTGCCTTGGGATCGCCTCGTCGATCTCGGCCTCGCGGACAATGGCGTCTATACGATCGCCGTGCGCGCGACCAATTCCGACGGGCTCTCCACGACGGCCGTGTCGAATATCCAGATCGCCGACACGCCGCCGGCGGTCGTCGTTTCCGGAGCATCGCATTCCGCATCGGTCGGAACGCCCTTCACCATCGGCTTCACCGCCACCGATCCGTCGCCGATCGATCGCGTGCTCGAATGGCGCGTCGATTGGGGCGATGGTTCCGCTGTCGAGACTTTCGGCGCCGACGCCACACAGGCGAGCCATGTCTATGTCGCGCCCGGCAATGTCGCGATCCGCGCCACTGCGGTGGACAAGGACACGGTTCCGACCGGGGCGACCTCCGCCGCCTATGCGGTGACGGTCGGTCTCACGGCGAATAATATCGATACGGGCGGCCCCTATCGCATCGCGGAGGGTCAGTCGCTCACGCTGACCGCGCAAGCGACCGGCGCGCCGCTCTCCTATGGTTGGGACATCAATAATGATGGGACGATCGACAAGAGCGGCGCGACGGCGAGCTTCTCCTGGAGCGAGCTGACGGCGCTCGGCGTCAATGACAGCGGCGTCTATTCCAACCCGCATGTGATCGTCGGCTATGCGACGATCGGCTCGGCGACGCCGACGACGATCTCCAAGGCGGTCGGCGTGACGGTGGACAATGCGCCGCCGAGCTTCGTCTCATTCGTCAATAGCGGCCCGGTGAGCGAAGGCGCGGCCTCCGCGACAGTGACATTCTCCGGCGTGACCGATCCGTCGCCGGTGGACGCGGCGTCGCTGACCTATCGCTATGATTTCGACAATAATGGAACCTTCGATCTCGTGCAGGGCGCGGGGCCGGCGACGGTTCCCGGCCAATATTTGCGGCAGAGCGGCGCGCTGCTCGTTCACGGCCAGATCGTCGACAAGGATGGCGGCGTCGCCGACGCCTATACGACGATCACCATCAATGAGGTTGCGCCGACGCTGACAGTCGCCGGCGCCACGACGGCGGATGAGGGCGCGATATACAGCTTGTCGCTGTCCGCGACCGATCCGGGCGCCGATAAGATCAAATGGTGGGATGTGAATTGGGGCGATGGCGCGCAGGATCACATTCTGATCGATGCGGCCGCCGCCAATGGCAATGTCGTCGCCACGCATAGCTATGCGGATAATGGCGCCTATACGATCAAGACCGGCGCGACCGACAATGACGGCGCCTATGTCGCCGCCGACAAAATCGTGACCGTGCTCAATGTGGCGCCGACGCTGCAAAATGTCGTCGTCGCGCCGGCCGCGGGGCCGGGATCGGCCGAGATCGCCGAGAACGCGTTCGCGCGCCTCAGCGGCCGCATCGTCGATCCGGGAACGCTCGACAGCTTCCGGCTCAATGTCGCCTGGGGCGACGGGCAGAGCGAGATCGTCGATCTTGCCGCCGGGGCGCTCAATTTCGATGTCGCTCATCGCTATGTTCAGGACGGCGTCTATACGATCACGACCAATATCGTCGACAAGGATCAGGGCGCCAGCGCGCCGACGGTTCTGAGCCTGACGGTCGACAATGTCGCGCCCGTCGCCGGCGCATTGAGCGTCGTTCCGAGCACATCGCAAGAGGGCTCCTCCGTCACCGTCTCTGGCGTCTACACGGACGCGGGACCGCTCGATCTCCATACGATCGCGATCGATTGGGGCGATGGCTCGAGCTCCGCGAGCGCGGGCGCCGGCGCGACGATTATCGTCGATGCGGTCAATCGCGCCTTCACCGCGACCCATGTCTATCTCGACAATCCGGCCGCGGGCGGCAACTACACGATCTCCGCGATCGTGACCGACGACGCCGGGGCCAAGAGCAATGTCTCGACCGCCGCTGTCATCGTGACGAATGCGGCGCCGATCATCGCCGATCTCACGCTGAACAGCGTCGCCGCGCAAAAGCAGACGATCGGCGGCGCGCTCGCTTCCAGCCTCACTATCGACGAGAATGGGACCGTGACCTTGCTGGGCCGCTTCGCCGACGCCGGCGTCCTCGACACGCATTCGGGCGCTGTGGTCTGGGGCGACGGCGGCGCCTCTGCGCTGACGATCGACGAGGCGAGCCATACATTCACGGCGACGCATCGCTATCTCGACGACAATCCGACGGGAACCGCGGCCGATGATTATCGCATCGATCTGACGCTTTCCGACAAGGATGGCGCCTCGGCGACGATCAGCGCGGCGGTCACTGTGGCGAATGTCGCGCCGGTCTTCGCCACCTTCACCAACAATGCGGCGGAAGTCGGCAATGTGCTGCCGGGCGAGCCGGTCGTGCTCACCGGCGTCTTCGCCGATCCGGGAACGCAGGACAGCTATACGCTCATCGTCGATTGGGGCGATGGGACGGCGGCCGAGACGCTCGCCTATGCCGCGGGAACGCGCGACGTCCAGCTGACGCATAATTATCGCGATCCGGGCTTCTGGGCGATCTCGGCGCATCTTTCCGATGATGATCTCGGCGTCGCGACCGCGACCACCGAGGCGCGGCTCACCGGCGTCGCTCTGCTCGACGGCGTGCTGCGCATCGCCGGCACGCCACAGGACGACACGGTGATCGTGCGCAAGCCGCTCGAGCCCGTCGCCTATTGGAACTTCAACGAGACGAGCGGAACCGCCGTCGCCGACAGCGCCGGAGCGCCGCAGAATGGAACGCTCTATACGAATCGCGCGCCGGATCGCGCCGATCCGGGGCCGTCCGCCGCTTTCGCGCCCTTCGGCGCGGCCAATTCGATCGAGTTCCACGACGACAAGAAGGAATATGTCGCCGTCGCCGACGATGCGGTCTTCAATCTCGCGAGCGGCGCGGTGCAGCTCTGGTTCGACGCCAATGATCAGGATCATGGCTGGGGCGACACGCAGGTCTTGTTCTCGAAGAGCAAGAGCGGGCTCGGCGCCGGCCAGCTGACCATCGGCCTCGATCATGGGACGCTGTTCGCCGAGCTCGAGGGCGTCGATGCGACCGGGCGGCTCGACGTCTTCCGCGTCGAGGGCTGCGACGACGTCGCCTGCGGCGATTGGCATAATGTCGCCTTCACCTTCGGCGAAGCCGGCATGAAGCTCTATCTCGACGGCGCGCTGGTCGGCGAGAACGCCTATACGGGCGGATTGCAGGGCAATCACGAGGCGATCGTCATCGGCGCCTCCAACGCCGATAATCGCAACACCTCTGGCAATCTCTCCAAGCTGACGATCAGCGATCCTTTCTCCGGTCACATAGACGAGGTCTCCGTCTATGGCCGCCAGCTGAGCGATCAGCAGGTTCGAGATGTGATGCAGAAGGGCGCGCGCGGCGCCAATGATCCCAATGGCGCGACCATCGAGGTCTATGCGAGCTTCCTGCCGATCATCGGGCAGAATGTGATCAAGACGTTCAACGCCGCCGATGTGAAGTCTATCATCATCGCCACGGGCGGCGGAAACGACATTGTGACTGTCGATGCGAGCGTCGATGCGCCGCTGACGGTGAAGGCCGGCGACGGCAATGACACGGTTCGGGCGGGCTCGGGCGCCTCGGCGCTGCTCGGCGGCCTCGGCGACGACACGCTGGTCGGCGGCGCCGCCAGCGACGTCATTCTGGGCGGCGACGGCGCCGATTATATCGTCGGCGACGGAGGGAATGATTTCATCGACGGCGGCGACGGAATCGACACGGTGTCCATGCCGATCGTGCAGCCGACCGCCTATTGGTCCTTCGACAATGTCGCGAATGGCGTCGTCGCCGACGCGGTCGGAACGCCGCAGAACGGGACCTTCTATGGCGCGTCCCTGCACGGATCGGACGACGGCGGCGCCGGCGCGACATTCCATGGCGATGCGCGGCAATATGTGGCGGTCGCCGACGATGCGGCGCTGCATTCGGTGAATGGGACGATCGCCTTCCTGTTCGACGCCGGCGACGATGGACGCCACAGCGATCAGGTGCTGTTCGCCAAGAACGGCTATGGCAATAATGAGGGCGATCTCACCATCGGAATCGCCGACGGCCGCGTCTATGCGCGGCTCGAGACGGGGACGACCTCCTATACCGTCGCCAGCTGCGACGATATCGGCTGCGGCTGGCGTCAGCTCGCCTTCAGCTTCGGCGCCGACGGCATGAAGCTCTATATCGACGGCGCGCTGGTCGACGCCAATTCCTACAGCGGCGGCCTCGCGAATAATCGCCAGGCGATCGTGATCGGCGCCTCCGACGAAGCGAACAAGAGCCAGACTGGCGATCTCTCCAAGCTGAGCATCACCAAGGCGTTCCGCGGCTCCCTCGACGAGGTGGCGGTGTTCGGCCAGGCGCTGAACGGCGACCAGATCCGGCGTCTCGTCGTCTCGGGTCCGCGGCTGGCCAGCGCCGGCCCCGGCCTCAGCGGCGCGCTTTCGGATTATCAGCTGTCCTTCGTCGGCGGCGCGCTTCAAGTCGCCGACACGCGGCCGGCGCTGCCGCAAGGCGTCGCCTATTGGTCGCTCAATGAGGCGCGCGGCTCTACCACGCTGGCGGATAGCGCCGGCGCGCCGCAGAACGCCACTTTCGTGACGAAGCTCGCTTCGGACCTCGGCAACGCCGGGCCTTCCGCGAGCGCGGCGCCGTTCGGCGCGAGAACATCGGCGGCCTTCCACAAGGATCCGCGCGGCTATATCGCCGTCGCCAATTCCGACGATTTCGCGCTCGACAATGGCGCGATCCAGCTCTGGTTCGACGCGAGCAGGACGCAGGGAACGCAGACCTTGTTCTCGAAGGACGGCGCGCGGGCGGAGGACGGGCTCACCATCAGCCTCGTCGGGCAGCGCCTCGAGGCGAGGCTCGACGGCCATGTCGTCGACACGCTCAATATCGTCTCGGCCAACACGTGGAACCAGCTCGCCTTCACCTTCGGTCAGGGCGGGATGAAGCTCTATCTCAATGGCGTGCTCGTCGGCGAGGATTCCTACACCGGCGGCCTCGCCGGCAATCATGATGCCATTGTGATCGGCGGCTCCAACGCCAGCAATTCCGACGCCTCCGGCGATCTCGCCAAGCTGCGTGTGACCAACGCCTTCGGCGGGCTCATCGACGAGGTGGCGATCTTCGGCGGTTCCGTCGATCAGGCCTTCGTGCGTCGGCTGATGAAGGAGGGCGCGCAAAAGCTGATCGTAGAAGGCGCGGCCGGGCCGACGATCGACGGCACGGATCAGCTCGAAGGCGTCGAGCGTCTCGTCTTCGGCGATGGAACGTCCGCCTATGTGCTCGGCGGCGCCAACCCCGCGACGCTGAGCGCGGCGGATGTGCAGGCGCTCGCCGGCAATGGCCAGCTGGTCGTGCTCGGCGACGGCGGCCAGCCGCTGCATCTCTCCGGCGCCTGGGGCGATATCGGCCAGCGCGCCATCGGCAATGTTCTCTACGACGTCTATCACAACAGCGGCGCGCAGCTGCTCGTGCAGTCCGGCGTGCAGGTGACGGCCGATCAGCAATTGCTGACGCCGATCGCCTATTGGACCTTCGACGGCGCCGGCTCCACCGTCGCGGACAGCGCTGGCGCTGCGCAGAACGGCGTGTTCTACGCCAATGGCCGGCCCGATCGTGACGACGCCGGCCCATCGACGGCCATCGCGCCCTTCGGCGCGGGAATGTCGGCCGACTTCCACGACTCCAGTCGCGAATATGTGGCGGTCGCGAATGATCCGGCTTTCGCCGTCGCCAATGGCGCGATCACCTTCTGGTTCGACGCGCGCTCGACCTTCGGGCAACAGACGCTGTTCGCCAAGGACGGCGCCGGTCTCGGCGGCGGCCTGACGATCGGCCTCGATGGAAATCATCTGGTCGTGCAAATGGAAGGGCCGAGCGGCGTCTACTCGATCCGCTCGACCGCGACGGTGGCCGCCGGGGCGTGGCGCAATCTCGCTTTTACCTTCGGCGCCGGCGGCATGAAGCTCTATCTCGATGGCGCGCTCGTCGGCTCGAACGCCTATGCCGGCGGTCTGACCGCGAACCAATCCGCGATTGTGATCGGCGGTTCAGACGAGGCCAATGTCGGGGCGGCGAGCGATCTCTCCAAGCTGAAGATCACCAAGTCCTTCGACGGCCATATCGACGAGGTCGCCTTCTTCGGGCAGGCGCTCACCGCCAATCAAATCCAGCAGGCCGCCGTCGCGGGGGCCTTCGGCGTGGCGAGCGTCGATGTTCCGATCACTTTCGTTCCCCCGCCGCCGCCGCCCGCCCCTGGTCCCCATTGCTCGGACCTCGACGATTGGCTGTGGCTCGAAGCCGAGCACAAGCGCAATCACGCCGATCACGGCGGACACGCGCTGGCGGACGATGGCTGGCGGTTCGATTGGTAGCGGCGTGGGAGGGCCGCGCAGCGCTGTAATATGACCGTCATACAATGATGCGAATCGTGACCTGCGCTTTAGAAGCATGAAGTAGAGCGTGCTGGTTTTCAAAACGGAGTGGTGGTTATGGATCAGGTCGAGTCGAATGTGCAGCCCGCCGCCGATATTGTAGACGGCGTCCGCCAGTCGGCGGTGCTCTGGGACGACCGCAACATGGTCACGCATTTCGCCAATGTCGTGAACATTCAGAGCACGCTCGAGCAAGTGGACCTGTTCTTCGGCACCAATAAGACCTGGAACATCGGCAACGAACGTCAGGTGCATGTCGAATTGACCGATCGCGTCATCCTCAGCCCTCATGCGGCCAAGCGTCTCAGCGTCGCGCTGGCCGGCGTTCTCAAGGAATATGAGAGCCGTCACGGCGCGTTGAAAATCGACGGGCGCTGAGCGCGCCGCACCTTTGGCGCGGTGGTGACGCGTGACATTGCTCGCGAGCGCAGAGGGGGCCGGCGGTCCGCGGCCCCCTGAGAGAGCGCGGCTGCTCGACGAGGAGCGCGTCTCCGTCCTCGAGCAGGCGCTGTGGAAGCGCCTGGACGACGCGGCCGATCTGGATGCTGTTCTCGCCGCATGGCTGGCCCTGCAATGCGGAATGATCTCCTTTGCGACCTGCGGCGCGGTCGCCCTGCGGGATCATAGCGGCAATCGCAAGATCGCCTCATGGCCCGAAGGCGTCGACGCCGTCTCGCGCCTTCATTCGACGATCGACCTCGCTGTCACGCAGCGCCGCGGCGTGGTGAGCAAGCCCGCCCTCGAATCCGGCGCGCCGTCGCCGGTCGCGCAAATCGCTTTTCCGATCATCATCGACGATAAAGCGCTCGGCGCCGCGGCCATCGAGATCCAAGGCGATGCCCCTGCGCAAGCGCGGCTCGCGGCGCGGCAGCTGCAATGGGGCGTCGCGCGGGTCCGCGAACGTCTGCGCATGGACGCCGCTGCGGAATCGACGCATCGGCTGCGCCGCGTGAGCGGAGTTCTCGACATGCTCGCCGTGGCGCTCGAGGAGGAGGGTTTCGCGCTCGCCTGTCGCGCCTGCGTCACCGAGCTCGCGTCGCTCTATGCTTGCGAACGCGTGAGCGTCGGCTTCGCACAAGAGTCGGGCGTGCGCGTCGTCGCGATCTCCCACAGCGCTCATTTCGGAAAAGACCTCAATCTCGTCCGGCTCTTGAACGGCGCGATGAACGAGGCGGTCGATCAGCACGCGATCGTCCTCTACCCGACGCGCGCGGACGAATCGACGATCGTCCGCGCGCATGCCGAATTGGCGGAGGCGCATGGCTGCGCCGCCATTCTGACGATGCCGATGTTCGCCAAGGACCAATTCATCGGGGCCTTGAGCTTCGAGCGCGGCAAGGACCGGCCGTTTCAGCCGGACGAAATCGCTTTTCTCGAATGTCTCGCCTCCGCTCTCGGTCCCGTGCTCGACATTCGCCGCCGCGATGACCGCTGGCTGATCGTCAAAGCGTGGGAATCGCTTCGCGCGCAGGCGCATGATCTCGTCGGGCCGGGTCATGTCGGACGCAAGCTCGTCGCTCTCGCGCTGATCGCGTCCACCATGCTTCTCTATCTCGTGACCGACGTCTACCGCGTGAACGCCAACGCCGTTATCGAGGGCCGGGTGCAGCGCGCGATCGTCGCGCCCTTCAACGGGTTCATCGAGGAAGCGCATGTGCGCGCCGGCGACGAGGTTCGCAGCGGAGAGGCGCTGGCGACGCTCGACGATCGCGAATTCGCGCTCGAGCGCTTGCGCTGGGTCACGGAGAGACAGAAGAAGCAATATGAATTCGAGCGCGCCGGCGGCGCGCGCAATCGCGCCGACGCGCGCGTGCTCGGCGCCGAGATGCAGGAGTCCGAGGCGCAGATCAAGCTCGCCGACGAGCAGCTCGCGCGCACGAAATTGCGGGCGCCTTTCGACGGCCTCGTCGTCTCCGGCGACCTCAGCCAGTCTGTCGGAGCCGCGGTGCAGCGCGGTCAGCTTCTGTTCGAGATCGCTCCGCTCGATGATTGGCGGGTCGTTCTGGATGTCGACGAATCGCAGGTGAACGAGATCGTGAAAGGGGCGCCCGGCGAGTTGCTGATCGCGGCGCTCCCCAACGAGACGTTTCCGCTCATCGTCGAAAAAATCACCCCTGTCGCAAAGGCCGATGAAGGCGCGAACACGTTCCGCATCGAGGCCGCGCTGCGGGCGAGCTCGCCGAAGCTGCGGCCCGGCATGAGAGGCGTCGGAAAAGTGGAGGCGGGCCGAAGACGCATAGGCTGGATCTGGACCCGATCGCTGGCCGATTGGCTGAAGGTCTGGTCATGGCGATGGCTGGATTAGGAGCGCCGCATGGTCGCGCCCCTGCGCAGCTCCTCCTGGTATCGCGTCGCCGATCTCAAGCCGCGATTGCGCTCGCATGCGCGAATCCATCGCCAGCGCCATAGAGGCCAGCTGTGGTACGTTCTGCAGGACCGGCAGAATGGGCAGTTTCATCGACTGTCGCCCTTGGCGCATCATATCGTCTGCCTCATGGACGGTCGCCGCACCATCGACCAGATTTGGGAGATGATGGGCGAGCGCTATGGCGACGATCAGCCCACGCAGGACGAAACCATTCGTCTTCTCGCCCAGGTTCATGCCGCGGATCTGCTGATCGGCGACGTTCCGCCGGACATGGACGAATTGGCGCATCGGGCGGACAGGCACAGTCGCCGAAGCTTCGTGCAGAACATTCGCAATCCGCTGGCGATCCGCATTCCGCTCATCGATCCCGAGCGATTCCTCGCCGCGACGGCGCCGCTCGGCCGACTCTTGTTCAGCTGGTGGGGCTTCGGCTTCTGGCTCGCGACGATCGCCATCGGGCTCGCGCTCGCCGGCATGCGATGGACCGCGCTCACGCATAATGTCGCCGATCGCGTCCTGTCCGCGGAGAACATCGTTCTTCTGCTGCTGGTCTATCCGCTCGTCAAAGCGCTGCATGAGATCGGCCATGGCATGGCGACGGCGCGCTGGGGCGGCGAGGTGCATGAGCTCGGCGTCATGCTGCTCGTGCTGATGCCGGTCCCCTATGTCGACGCCTCCGCCTCGGCCGCATTTCAGGAAAAGCGGCGCCGCGTCATCGTCGGCGCGGCGGGAATCATGGTCGAAATGTTCCTCGCGGCCGTGGCGATGATGGTCTGGGCGCTCGTCGAGAAAGGCTTCGTGCGCGCCGCGGCGTTCGACGTCATGCTGATCGGCAGCGCCTCGACATTGCTCGTCAACGGCAATCCGCTGCTGCGCTTCGACGGCTATTACATTCTCGCCGATCTGATCGAGATTCCCAATCTCGGCGCGCGCGCCAACGCCTATGCGCTCTATCTGCTGCAGCGCCACGCCTTCGGCCTCGCGCATCTTCCATCGCCGGCGACCTCGCCGGGCGAGGCGCGCTGGCTTCTCGCCTATGCCGCGGCCTCGTTCCTCTACCGAATGACAGTGACCTTCGGCATCGCTCTGTTCATCGGCTCGCGATTCTTCATCCTCGGCATTCTGCTCGCGCTATGGGGAGTCGTGACCGGCGTCGCGCTGCCGCTCGCGAAAGGCTTCAATCGCCTCCTCACCGATCCGCAGCTGCGGAGCGTGCGCGGACGAGCGATCCTCGTCTCCGGTCTGGCGACGGCGGCGCTCATCGTCCTCGCCACTGTGGTTCCTGTTCCTTATGCGACCATGGCCCAGGGCGTCGTCGTCGTCCCGGAGAAGTCCACGCTTCGCGTGCGCGCCGACGGCGAGGTGATCGACGCGCTTCTCGCCGACGATCTCTATGTCGAAGCCGGAACCCGCGTCGCGACGCTGGCGGACCCGATCCTCGCCGGCGAGACCGCTGTTCTGGAGGCGCAGACGGAGGCCTATCGCCTGCGGCTCGAAGCCGTCGCCAACTCCGATCTCGTGCAGGCCAATATTTTTCGCGAGGAGCTGCGTCGCCTCGAAGGAGCCTTGGCGCTGAACCGGCGCCGCATGGCCGATCTTTCGATCCTCGCCGAGACTTCCGGCCGTCTCATCTTGCCGCGCGCGTCGGATCTTCCCGGAAAATTTCTGAAGAAGGGCGATCTTCTCGGCTATGTCATCGCCGAAGGCGATCCGGTCGTGCGCGTCGTGGTTCCGCAATCGGATATCGATCTCGTGCGCAGCCGGACGATGAAGGTGGAGATTCGATTCGTCGGCCGCGTCGATCGCGTGATTCCCGCCGTCGTCGCGCGCGAGGCCCCGGCGGCTCTGGACGAATTGCCGAGTCTCGCGCTCAGCAAGCGCGGCGGCGGCGACATTGCGATCGATCCGACCAAGACCGATGCGCCGCGCGCGCTCGAAACGCAGTTCCATCTCGACCTTCATGTCGCGCCGCAAGAGGAGCGAATGAACATAGGCGAGCGTGTCTATGTGCGTTTCGATCACGGCGCCGAGCCCGTCGCCTGGCGTATCTGGCGCGCCGCGCGCCAACTGCTGTTGAGGCAGTTCGGTGTCTGACGCGCTGGCGCAGGCGCGCCCTCCCCTGCCCCGACCGCGGATCTATCCCGAGCGCCGCTGGCCACGATCCGGCGCGTTCGAACGCATGGCGGAAGCGGCGGTGGCGCGATTTGCGCCAGCGATCGGATGGCTCGCGGGGCGCGGCGCCGGCGGCATTGTGGAACGTGTCGCCGAGCATGAGGCGGAGCTGCGCGCGCTGTCCGACGCCGAGCTGCGCCTGCGTGGCCGAGCGCTGCGCGGAACGCTGTATCGCTGTCGCGCGCGCGACCCGAAGGCGATCGCGGAAGCATTCGCGGTGATCCGCGAGGCGTCGGATCGCGTGCTGGGAATGCGACATTTCGACGTGCAGCTGATCGGCGGCGATATTCTTCTCGGCGGCATGATCGCCGAGATGGACACGGGCGAAGGCAAGACGCTCACGGCGACATTGGCGGCCGCGACCGCGGCGCTGGCCGGAGTCCCGACCCATGTCGTCACGGTAAATGACTATCTCGCGCGCCGCGACGCCGATCTGATGCGGCCGCTCTATGAATTTCTCGGACTGCGCGTCGGCGTCGTCACGCAGGAGATGGCGCCCGAGCAAAAAGCGGCCGCCTACGCCTGCGACATCGCCTATTGCACGAACAAGACTCTCGCCTTCGATTATTTGCGGGACCGCTTGGCGCTCGGGCGGCGGAGCGGCGATCTCCGGCACAAGCTCGCGCGGCTCGCGGCGCCGGCGGTGCCGGAGCGCGATCTCCTGCTGCGGGGCTTGCACTTCGCCATCGTCGACGAGGCGGACAGCATACTCATCGACGAGGCGCGCACGCCGCTCATTCTCTCGCGCGAGCTGCAATCGACCTCCGAGCAGGAGGATTTCGTTCGAGCGCTCAAGATCGCGGAGCGGATGAGTGAGGGACGTGACTATCTGATCCGTCTCGACGAGCGTCGTGTCGAGCTGACCGCCTCCGGCCGCGCATTGCTCGCCGAATTCGCGCAGCCGCTCAAAAGCCGTTGGCGCATGACGGCGCAGCGCGAGGAATGGGCGGTTCAAGCGATCACGGCGATGCGCCTCTTCCACCGCGACGAGCATTATATCGTGCGCGGCGGGAAGGTGGAGATCGTGGACGAGCATACTGGACGCGTCATGGCCGACCGCTTCTGGAGCGATGGGCTCCATCAGATGATCGAGGTCAAGGAAGGATGCGCGATCTCGGGCGTGCGGGCGACGATCGCCAGAATGACCTATCAGCGCTTCTTCCGACGCTATCAGCGTCTCGCTGGAATGACGGGCACGGCCGCCGAGGTCGCGGGCGAGCTGTGGAGCGTCTATCGGCTCGCCGTCGCGCGCGCGCCGACCAACAGGCCCTCGCGACGCGAGCTGCTTCGAGATCGCATCGTCGCGACGGAGTCGGAAAAATGGCGCGCCATCGTGGAGACGATCGCGGAGCATCATCGGCGGGGCGCGCCGGTTCTGCTCGGCGCAAGGTCGGTGGCTTCTTCGCGCAGAGCGAGCGAATGTCTCGCTACGGCGGATTTGGCGCATGTCGTTCTCAACGCCGCGCAGGACGCCGCCGAGGCGGAGATCGTGGCCGCCGCCGGGCGGCGCGGCCGCATCACCGTCGCGACGAACATGGCCGGCCGCGGGACCGACATCAAGCTCGACGACGATGTGAGCGAATTGGGCGGATTGCACGTCATAATGTCGGAGCTTCATGACGCTCGCAGAATCGATCGACAGCTCGCTGGACGATGCGCGCGGCAAGGGCAGCCCGGTCGCTTCCAATCGATCTTATCGCTCGAGGACGGCCTGACGGACACCAACGTTTTACCCTTCGAACGGCACCTAATGTACGTAATGATTCGTGCCGGCTGGTCATGGCCTGCGCGTTTCGCTCTTCGCGCTGCGCAGCGTCGCGCGGAACGGCTTCATGCTCATATGCGTCGCGAATTATTGGATAGAGACGAGACTCTCGATCATGCGCTCGCCTTCACAGGAAAAGCCGAATAATCCCCGAATGTCGATCGCGCGAACCGTCATCGCCGCGGCTCTGGCGATGTGCAGCGCTTCGTCGGCCGGCGCGGCGCGCGCCGAAAATCGTCGGATCGATTGCGTCATCGATCCGACGATGACGGTCAAGCTCGGCAGCCCGACTGCGGGATTGGTGTCCGAGGTGCTCGTCGATCGCGGAGACGTCGTCGTCGCTGGCCAAGTGGTCGCGCGGCTCGAGTCGAGCGTCGAAGCCGCGACGCTCGAATTGAATAGAGCCCGCGCTGCGAGCGCGGCGCGCGTCGAGGCTCAAGCCGCGCGGCTGACGCTCAGCCGAGCGCGCATGGGCCGCGCGCGAGAGCTGCTCGCGCGCAACAGCTTCACGCGTGACAAATTCGACGAGCAGAGAGCGGATACGCGCGTCGCGGAAGAAGATCTGGCGCGTGAGAAGGTCGAATTGCGGCTTGCCGAGCTCGAGGTCGAGCGCTCTCGCGCCGTGCTCGAGCAGAGGACCATTCGCAGCCCTATCGCGGGGGTGATCGGCGAGCGCAAGCTATCGCCGGGCGAGTTCGTCCATCAGGACACTTTCATCATGAGCGTCGTGCATCTCGATCCGCTGCATGTCGAAGCGTTTCTTCCGGTCGCCATGTATCCGAAGATCAAGCTCGGCGAGGCCGTCATGGTGTCGCCGGACGAGCCCGTCGGCGGGAGCCGTCTCGCGACGGTCTCGGTGATCGATCGCGTATTCGATCCGGCGAGCGCGACATTCGGCGTTCGCCTTCTCTTGCCGAATCCGGACAATCGGCTGCCGGGCGGCCAACGCTGCAAGCTCGATTTCGACGAGGCGGCGCGTGAGAGGGACGCGCAATGAACGCGGCGCGCGCGCGGCGCCTTTGCGCATTCATGTCGTGCTTCGTGGCGCTCGCGGCGCAAGAGAGCCGTTCGGAGACGTTGAAGAGCGCTCTGGCTTCGGCCTACGCCAATAATCCGGACCTCGAGGAACAGCGCGCGGTCGTGCGGATTCGTGATGAGGACGTGTCCAAAGCTGCGGCGGGACATCGGCCGAAGGCTGGCGCGTCCTTCAGCGCGGGGCCGCAAAAGTCGAGCGTCCGTCAACCGGGCGGTCGCGATCAGCTGAGGAACCGCCTCTACACCGATGATGAGAATTTCGGCCATCCGCGCAGCGGCACGCTGAATCTGTCGTTGACGGTGTTCGACGGCTGGCGTTCGGATAATTCCATGCGTCAGGCGGAGTCCGGCGTGCTCGCGGCGCGCGCGATTCTGTCGGCCGCGGAGCAGGAAGTGCTGCTGCATGCGGCGACCGTCTATATGGATGTGCTGCGCGACACTGCGGCGCTGGGTCTGCGCAAGCACAATCGGGCCGTTCTCATGGAGCAGCTGCGCGTGGCGCGCGATCGGGCCGAAATGGGAATGGCGACGATCGCCGATGTCGCGCAGGCCGAAGCGGCGCTGGCGCAAGCCGAGGCCGACCATGTCGGGGCGCGCGAATCCTTGCGGGCGAGCGTCGTCGAATATAGGGAGGTGATCGGCCATGCGCCCGAGCGGCTCGAGCCTGCGAAAGGCTGCGAGCGTGATCTGCCGACGACGGCCGAGCAGGCTGTCGAACGGGCCGTCGCCGCGCATCCGCAGGTGATCTCGTCACTTCATCAAGTGGATGTCGCGACGATGGCGGTGAAGGTCGCCGAGGGCGCGCTCATGCCGTCGCTTTCCGTAGGCGGGCAAGTCTTCCAGCAATATGATTCCTATCTCGGCTATCCCGGCACGCGGCAGTTTTCGGCGCAGGTGACGGGAACGCTCAATGTGCCATTGTATGATGGCGGCGCCGAATATTCCGCGGTCAGGCAGGCCAAGCGGCAGCTCGGTCAGGCGCAGGCGCATGTCTCGGCTCAGCGCAGCGTCGTTCGCGCCAAGCTCGCCGCGAGCTACAGCCGTCTTGCGACCGCCAATGCGGCGCTGCATTACGGCGGAACGGTGGTGAGATCCTCGGAAAGGGCTCTCCAGCAAATTCGCAACGAGGCGGAATTCGGCCAAAGAACTTTTCTCGATGTGCTGAATGCGCAGCAGGCGCTATTCGACGCTCGGGTGAAAATGGTCTCGGCGCAGCATGATCGTGTCGTCGCCTCCTGCTCCGTTCTCGCCGGGATCGGCGGCCTATCCGCCGAGAGCTTGAATCTCGACGTCGAACGATATGATCCGGCGAAGAATCTGGAGCAGATACGTGAGCTTTGGATCGGCCTGGACACGCCGGAGGCTGCTGCGTCGCCGTCGACTCCGCGAATCTCGAATTAGGCGGATCATCCTCCGCTTTTCTTAGGACCAAAAATCGACCCCGTGGAACAGCCGCGCTTCTTTCTGCAGCTGGCGGCGTCTTTGTCAGAGCGGAGTCGGCGCGAGCGATTTTCCGTAGGCGCCGAGTATTTTGGCGACCTCTGGAAGCTGGTCGACGAGACGCACGGCTGGTTCGGCGTCGAAGGAGTCCCCTGCCCTCTCGAAAATCGCCAGGCACAGCTGGTCGGGATCGTGCCGGGAGCGGAAGGCGAGGCCATCCGGCGCCTCAGGATGCGCCCACAGCGCGTCGGCCCAGGCGCCGCAAGGCGCATAAGGTCCGGTCGAGATGGAATTGTCGAGGCCGAGAATCTGTAGCCCGGCGCCGTGCAATTGAACGATACGCAGCGCGCGCCGACAGCGCAGGACGCTCGAAGCGCGCGCTTCGATGTCGGCTTGAGCGACCATTTTCCTGCGTGGATTGCGCAGCAAGGTCTCGACCAGCGCGCCGGCGAAGCGAAACGCGACATACAGCACGCCAAATGAGGCGGAAGCGCTATCGAAACGATAGGTCGGCGGCGCTTCGGGACCCGGACCGAAGAATATCGGCTGATGCTCCGTCCGATGCACGCGATGGAGCTCCGTCCGAGCTGGCAAAATCTCGATCGGTAGCGCCGCAGTGGCGAGCGCGGTTGGAGGGAAAGTTGCGACGCCCGAAGGGCCTCGGACCGGGCTCACGCGAAGCCGTCGCCTTGTTCGATCCGGGCGAGTCGCTCCAGCTCCGGCGTCAGTCCCTCGCGCCGCAGCCTCTGCATCGGCGTCTCGCCTCCGAGAGCGTCGTCGGGCGCCAACAGAAAATCCATCGCGACCCAAGGACCGGCTTTGGCGAAGACGTCGAGTATCGTCGCCAGCCCGGCGACGACCGTCCCCTCGGCCTCGTCGAGCTGGCAACGCGGATAGCGCCAATCGCCGCCCATGCGCACGGCCAGCAGCCTATTGGCGCGACGCCGCTTTTCGATCGCCTGCCGGCTGACGCCGAGCTGTTGCGCGACCTCGGTCGAGGAAAGCGCGCCTCCAGCGGCGTCGAGGAGCTGGACGCGATGTTCCGCATTCCGCGCCACGAGCGGGGCGAGCGGGTCCAGATCGACAAGCGAGGCTTCGGCGGTCGCGGCGTCCGCCAGCACGCGCGCGAGGGCGCCGAAACCTGTGGAGGCGGCGAGCGCTTCGGAGAGTATTTTCAGATCGGCATGCGCGGCAATCCGCGTGATGGTGTCCATGGAGCGACGGAGAAACGCCTCGCGCAAAGGGTCGGCGCTCGCGGCGTCGCGGAAGGCGGTCTCGTGCGAAGATGGGGCTTTCATCGGCGCCTCGGTTGTCTTCAGAAGAATATAGCGTAGCGCATACATGGTCAACCACGGCTCGGCCGACAGCGACCGAACCGACGATGCGCCCGCGATGGAATTCGTTCGCCAGAGCTGCGCCGTCGCTTTGCCGCGCGACGATCGAGCCGAGACGACGGTCGCGACAAGGCCATTGACCGTCGCCCTAGTCTTCGCTAAGTTGGGCATGTCTCGGGGAGTCCGAGACAGCAAATCGTTCAGGGGAGACCTGAATATGAGCGCATCGGCGCAAAAGCACGATTATCTCGTGTTCATCGGGCGTTTTCAGCCCCTTCACAATGGCCATCTCCATGTCATGCGTCAGGCGCTCGCCGCCGGGCGCAAGCTCATCGTGCTGGTCGGCTCGTCGAATGCGGCGCGGTCGCCGCGCAACCCTTTCACCTATGAGGAGCGGCGCGACACGATCCTGGCCGCCCGTGGCGCGATCGAGGCTGCGCCCGATCGCATTCTCGTGCGGCCGCTGCCGGATTTTCTCTACAATGATCGCGCCTGGATCGCCCATGTTCAGCGCAGCGTCGACGAGGCCATCGCCGCGGACGGCGGCTCGGAACGCGCTTCGGTCGGCCTCATCGGCCACAGCAAGGACAAGTCCTCCTATTATCTGCGCATGTTTCCCAATTGGGATGCGGTCGATGTGCGGACGCAGCATGGCACGCTCAATTCGACCGATCTGCGCGAGGATTATTTGCGCCGCGCGCCGCGCATTCCCGACGCGCCGCTCTGTCCTGCGGAGACCAGCGAGTTTCTCACCCGCTTCATGCTGACCGACGCTTTCAAATGGCTGGTCGGGGAGACGGAGTTCTATCGCGACTACAAGGCCGCCTGGGGCAAGACGCCCTACCCTGTCTTCATCAATTGTGTCGATGCGGTCGTCGTTCAGTCGGGCCATATTCTTCTGGTGGAGCGCGCTCGCCGTCCCGGCGCCGGGCTGCTCGCCCTGCCCGGCGGCCATGTCGATCCCAATGAAAGCTTTCGCGACGCGGCCGTGCGGGAATTGAAGGAGGAGACCAAAATCTCCGACCAGAAGGGCGAGATCCCTCCGGCCATGCTCGCCTCCTTCATCGACGAGACCAAGACGCGGCTATTCGACCATCCCGACCGCTCCGAGCGCGGCCGCGTCGTGACCCAGGCCTTTCTCTTCGACCTTCCGGCGCGCAAGCCCATGTTCTCGGTGCGCGGCGACGACGACGCCGCGAGCGCCTGCTGGCATGAGCTCGGCCGTCTGAGCGCCGACCAGCTTTTCGAGGACCATGCGGCCATCATCCGCGAGATGACGGGCGCGTTGATCGACTGATTTTGGGGCCGGGAAAGGTCGTCGCGGTCGTCTCCGACAGCTATGACATCTATCGCGCGACGGCGGAGATTTGGGGCGGCAGCCTCGCCTCGCAGCTTCGCGAAACGGGCGGAACGCTGGTCGTGCGGCCCGACTCCGGCGATCCGACGACGACGCCGGTGGAGATTGTCGAAATCCTCGCCGAGAAATTCGGCGCCGTGACGAACTCCAAAGGGTTTCGCGTGCTGCCGGATTGCGTCCGCGTCATTCAGGGCGACGGCGTCGATGAAAGCTCGATCACGGCGATCCTCGTCAATCTGCGCGGGAAAGGTTTCGCGGCCGACAATATCGCATTCGGCATGGGCGGCGCGCTGCTGCAGAAGCTCGATCGGGACACGCTCGAATTCGCGATGAAGACGAGCGCCATCCGCATCGGCGGTGAGTGGATCGACGTGTTCAAGCAGCCGATCGGCGATCCGGGCAAGGCCTCGAAGAAGGGCCGCCTTGCGCTGGTTCTCAGGGACGGCGCGCCGCGCACCATTCGCGCGGAGGAGCGTCGGGACGGCGAGGAGAATCTGCTCGAGGAGGTTTTCGTCGGCGGCCATTTGATTCGTGACGAACGCCTCGAGGATATTCGTCGTCGATCCTGGCGGTGAGCTCGGGACAGCTCATGGATGTTGCGAGCTAGCAACATTCATGAGCCTCTTGGGCGCGCTTCTCGATCAGTCTCGTTGATGCGTCATGAGCACGTTGCCTCCAAATGTTGTGAGCTCGCAACACTCCTAATCCAGTCCTCAGGCAACCTAGCTCGAAAATCACCACGACAATCCTGCGATCCGCGGAGATGGCGTCAACATCACTCACGGGCCGCGACGACAGGCGAAACATGCTCGGCTTCCAAGGGCGCGGCTTACTTCTCAATTTTCGTTAATTCTTTTTTTCTTGCCCTTCGCGACAGAATCGTCGACGCTGACGGTATTCCTCATCGAAGGACGTCAAATCCGTCATACGGGAATTTAGGCCACATGGACGCTATGTCGGATACGACGGCAAAAATCGATCGCTTCACAGCCGCTCTCTCTCAGGAGCTGCTGTCGCTGCGAACTCGGCTATACCCTCCGTCGTCCCAAAAAGCGTTCGGGCGGACGTTCTCGACAAACGACCTCGTGCGCCTCCTCAAGGTTCCCGAATCGACCCTCCGATCGCTCACACTGGAAGGCAAGGGACCTCAACCCGCGCGCCTCGATAACAATCGGCGCGTCTACACACTTCAACAGGTCTCCGAGCTGCGGACCTACCTCGCTGAGGTCAGGCCAGAGGACGCCCTGGCTCTCAAACCATGGAGGCGGCCGAGCGAGCCACTCCAAGTCGTGACCTGCACGAACTTCAAAGGCGGATCGTCCAAGACCACCTCGAGCATCCATCTCGCCCATTACCTCGCAATCCAGGGCTATCGCGTGCTCTGCGTGGACCTCGATCCGCAGGCCTCGCTCACGAGTCTCTTCGGACTGCAGCCCGAATTCGACGTTGGCCATGACGAAACCGCTTACGCCGCCATTCGATACAATGGCCATAAGCCCTTTCGCGCAGTCATTCGGGATACCTACATCCCCGGCGTCTCGATCGTGCCGGGCAATCTCGAGCTGATGGAGTTCGAGCATGACACCGCACGGGCTCTCGCATCGCGTGAACGCGATGACCTCGGCTTGTTTTTTATGCGACTGAAAAAATCGATCGACCAAGTCGCTCGTGACTTCGATATCGCGATTCTCGACACGCCGCCCAATCTCGGGTTCGGCACTCTCGCTGGTCTCTTTGCCGCTACAATCCTCATCATCACGGTCCACCCGGCGATGCTGGACGTTGCGAGCATGAATCAATATCTGATTATGCTTCGAGATCTCACAGATGAGCTCGCGCGCTATGGCGCCCGGCTCGAGCAGAATTGGATACGTTTTCTCGTCACGCGCCATACGCCCAGCGACGGGCCGCAAGCACATATCGTCGGGCTACTGAGGCACCTCTTCGAGGAGCACGTCTTCGTTTCGACGGCGCTCGAAAGCACAGCCGTCGCAGCGGCGGGTCTCGCGAAGAAATCGCTCTACGAGCTCGAGCCCGGCGAGGTGCCACGAGAATCCTGGAAGAGGGCGCTCGAGAGCATGGATAGCGTGAACGCAGAAATTCTGGCGCTCATCCACAAATCATGGGGGAGAGCTTGAAAAGACCGTCCATTCTGAGCAAGCTCGGATCCACGGAAGCCGCCATCGATCCGCCACAGCTGCACAGTGTGGCGTCGCAGCCACGTCAGCGTGTCGTTTCCACGGCGATCACCGGGCTGAGCCGCAGCCTCGACGATCTCACAGCGGATTCCGTCACGACTCTCGACGCTGGCCTTATCGATCCGTCTCCCTTCGGCGATCGCCTCGAGCAGGATCAAGAGGCGCTCAATCTGCTCGTCGCTTCGATCGAAGCAGAAGGTCAAAAAATCCCTGTTCTCGTCCGACCGCACCCGAAAATGGACGGCCGGTATCAGCTCGCATACGGCCATCGTCGCCTTCAGGCTCTCAAGTCCCTGGACCGGAAGGTTCGGGCCTTCATTCGACCGCTGACCGACGCCGAGCTGATCCTAGAGCAAGGGGCGGAAAACGGTAGCCGAGAAGCGCTGACATGGATCGAGCGAGCGCTTTTTGCAAAGGAAATGGAAGCGCAGGGGCTCACTTCGAAAGCGGTTTGGACGACGCTCGGCGTCGATAGAACGGGGCTTTCGAAAATGAGATCCGTCGTCGAAGCCGTCCCCAGAGACGTCATTCGTGCGATCGGACGCGCTCCCGGCGTCGGGCAGCCCCGATGGCAAGACCTCGCGACCGCTTTTTCGACGGACGGCGCTCTCGATAGAGCCGCCGCGATCATGGCGGGAAGCAGTTTCGCCAGCATGGCGTCCGACCAGAGATTTCTCGCGGTCCTGAAGGTTTTCGAAGAGGACCGGGCCTCCGCGGCATATGCCGAGCGCAAGGAGATCACGAGTACGAACGGCAGACAAATCGCCTATGTTTCTTGGACAGCCAAGGGGCACACCTTCGCAATTCACAAAAGCGAACGGCGGTTCTCGACCTGGCTGACCGAGAACTTGCCGGACCTGTACAAACGGTTTCAGGAAGGGAGCGGGTCGGAATCCCCCGATGTTGAGAGCTCGCAACATTGAGGTGTCGCCCCTGACTGACGAGTTCGAGCTCGACTGAAACATCGGAGATATCGCAAAAGAAAAAGGCCCCCGAAACGTCACCGTCCCGGAAGCCCTTCTCAAAGTCTGACACCTTAGAGAATCACACTTCCGCGAATCGCTGTCAAGAGTCGGCGCCGTTTCGGCGAGCGGATTTCTTTTGCCTGAACGAGGCAAAGGAACATGCAGACACGTCCAACGACGCCCTTCGGGCGGCGGCCACTGTCGCTCGCCATGGTAGCGAGCCAGGCCGCGACCGAGAATTTCGCCGCAAAGCCGGGCGCGTCCGAAACCGTCGTCCACAAATGGCGATTGTTTCGCGCGCTCACCGAAGCCAAGGAGCCGCTCGGCGTCACTGAGCGTGCGCTATCCGTGCTGCACGCACTGCTGAGCTTCCATCAGGAGACAGCGCTCAGTCTGCCGGAGATCGATTCGATGTCCGCCGAGGCGGGCTCGGCCGGCGCCGGCATCGTCGTGTTTCCTTCGAATCGGGAACTCTCGATTCGCGCCCATGGCATGGCGCCGGCGACGCT
This sequence comes from Methylosinus sp. PW1, assembly GCF_000745215.1. Taxonomy (NCBI): domain Bacteria; kingdom Pseudomonadati; phylum Pseudomonadota; class Alphaproteobacteria; order Hyphomicrobiales; family Methylocystaceae; genus Methylosinus; species Methylosinus sp. PW1. The sequence goes on along the minus strand of NZ_JQNK01000004.1, from coordinate 68,207 downwards.
CCGCCGGCATCTCGCCTGTCTCGTCGACGCCGGCCTCATCATCCGCCGTGACTCTCCGAACGGCAAACGCTTCGCCCGGAAAGGGCAGGGCGGAGCCATTGAGGACGCTTTCGGCTTCGACCTCGCGCCGCTCGTCGCGCGCTCGAGCGAAATCGAGAACCTCGCCGAGGAGGTGCGGGCGGAGAACCGCGCGATCGCGCTGCTGCGCGAAAAGATCACGCTCACGCGGCGCGACATCGTCAAGATGATCGAGACCGGACTGGGCGAAGGCGTTTCCGGCGATTGGGATGGCGCGCACCAGCGCTACGCCGCGCTTTCGGGACGCTATGGCCGAGGGCTTTCCCGCGCGGATCTGGAGGCTTTGGCGGCTGAACTCGCCACGCTGGCGGCCGAAATCCACAAGTCGCTGGAAACGCACATAAAAGCTCAGAATATGAGCGGCAATGAGTCTCAATCTGAGCGTCACATACAGAATCAAACCACAAACTCTTCTGATCTTGAACCTAGCCTTCAAGAAGGCAGGGCCGATCCGCCCCAGCCAAACCTCGAACAGGGCAGGGGGCCGATCGATCGAGCGTCGGAAACATCCTCGGAACGCTCTCGGACTGTCGACCCGAAGCAGTCGCTTCGAGCCTATCCGCTCGGAATGGTGCTGGAGGCCTGTCCAGACATCGTCGATTACGGCAGGAGCGGCGAAATTTCCTCATGGCGGGATTTGGCTACTGCGGCGGCGACAGTGCGCTCGGCGCTCGGCGTGTCGCCAGACGCCTGGGCGCAAGCCCTGGAGGTCCTGGGCGAGCATGACGCCGCGATCGTCATCGCCGCGATCCTGCAACGCGGCGATGAGATCAAGAGCGCCGGCGGCTATCTCCGCGTCCTGACCGAAAAGGCGAGGGCAGGGGAATTCTCGCTCGGACCCGTGCTGATGGCCCTGTTGCGTGGCAGGGCCGCGAAGGCGGCGCGCGAACGAAAGAAAACAGGGTGACGCGGGGATGGATTATCGGACCGAGCCTCGGCGGTCCGGTCACTCACAGCGTTTCGGCGTCGAGCAATCGGAGCTTTTCGGCGCGATCGAGCAGGCTTTTGACGGAGGAGGGCGCCCAGCGGGCTCCTCCGCGCGGCGTGCGCTCATACATGGCCTCGAGCTGCGCGCCGATTTGCGCGAGCGTCAAATCGGGATTGGCCCGTTTGATCCCGGCGACGAGCGTGACGAGGCGCTCGCTGCTGACCTTTCGGCTGGCGGCTTGATGGAGGAGGCGGGGCTCGATCAAACCCTCGGCGACGAAACATTTGACCGCGCGCTTCAAGCGCTCGACGGTCCATTGGGGCAGGGGAGCGCCGCTGACGCCATCGCGCTTGGCGTTGAGCACGCGCACGACGTCCTGCCAGCGGTGATCCGGGCGCATTTGCCGGACGACTGGAAGCCAATGTTCGGCCGTTCGATTGACGCGCTCGAAATAATTCGCCGCCTTGGCGTCGACGATGCGCTGGATGGCGTCGCGGTCGCCGGCGCGGAGCTTTGGATTGCCGGCGATACGGCCGCGCTTCTTGGCGGCGCGCAACCCGTCTTTGGTGCGCTCCCGGATCAGGGCGCGCTCCAGCTCGGCCACGGCGCCGAGAACCTGCAGGGCGAAACGGCCTTGCGGCGTCGTCGTGTCGATGGGATCGGCCAGCGATTTGAAATGCGCGCCCTTGGCGTCGAGCTCGGCGATCACGGCCAGGAGATGCGACAGCGAACGGGCCAAACGGTCGAGCCGCGCGACCACCAGCACGTCGCCGCGGCGCACCCGCGAAAGGGCCTTGGCCAGCTCCGGCCGCGATGCCTTTGCGCCAGACATATGCTCACGAAAAATCTCGACGCAGCCGGCGGCCTTCAGCACATCGGTCTGGGCGTCCGTGACCTGCTCCTCGGTCGAGACGCGGGCGTAGCCGATCAGGGGCATTCGCCCTGGTTGTTGATTTCCACTGAGAGCTGACCCAGGCAGCACGAGTTTTTCCACCGAGAACTGACCCATGTTCGAACCTTTCCCCCTCGACCGTCGTGGGGGACCTTGGAGTGATCGACATGGAGTTATTGAGCGTCATCCGACGCTGGCGATATCGGCAGGAGTTTTCGATCCGGGAGATTGCGCGACGCACGGGGCTGTCGCGCAATACGGTGCGCAAATACCTGCGCTCGGACAGCGTGGAGCCGGGGTTCGCCACGCCCGATCGACCGAGCCGGCTCGATCCGTTCGCCGACAAGCTGGCGCACATGCTGCGTCAGGAGGCCGCAAAATCGCGCAAGCAGAAGCGGACGGTCAAGCAGTTGCACGCGGATCTGGTCGCCCTCGGCTACGACGGCTCCTACAATCGCGTGGCGGCGTTCGCGCGCGAGTGGAAGGCGGCGCGGCATCGGGAGCAGCAGACCTGCGGGCGCGGCGCGTTCGTGCCGCTGACGTTTCTGCCCGGCGAGGCGTTCCAGTTCGACTGGTCGGAGGATTGGGCGATCATCGCGGGCGAGCGGACGAAGTTGCAGGTCGCCCAGTTCAAGCTCTCCTACAGCCGTGCGTTCTTCCTTCGCGCCTACCCGCAGCAGACGCATGAGATGCTCTTCGACGCCCACAACCACGCCTTCCGCGTGCTGGGCGGCGTGCCCCGGCGAGGCGTCTACGACAACATGCGCACCGCGATCGACAAGATCGGGCGTGGCAAAGAACGCCAGGTCAACGCCCGCTTCGCCGCGATGGTCAGCCACTTCCTGTTCGAGGCCGCATTCTGCAATCCGGCCTCCGGCTGGGAAAAGGGGCAAATCGAGAAGAACGTTCAGGATGCTCGTCATCGCCTCTGGCAGCCAATCCCGAGCTTTCCGTCGCTGGCGGCGCTCAACGACTGGCTGGAGGCGCGATGCCGCGAGCTGTGGGCCGAGATTCCGCACAGCGCGCAGCCGGGGACGATCGCGGAGGCTTGGCGCGAGGAGGTTCCGCAACTGATGCAGCCTCCGCGGCCATTCGACGGCTTCGTCGAACACACCAAGCGGGTCACGCCGACGTGCCTGATCCATCTGGACCGCAATCGCTACAGCGTGCCGGCTTCATTCGCCAATCGCCCCGTCAGCGTGCGGGTCTACCCTGAGCGCGTCGTCGTCGCCGCCGAGGGGCAGATCGTGTGCGAGCACGCCCGCGTCTTCGCCCGGTCGCATGACGACAAGAGCGTGACGGTCTACGACTGGCGGCATTATCTCTCCGTCATCCAGCGCAAGCCGGGCGCGCTGCGCAATGGCGCGCCCTTCGCGGAACTGCCGGTCGCCTTACGGACGCTGCAACAGCGCATGCTCGAGAAGCCGGGAGGCGACCGTGAGATGGTCGAGATTTTGGCTCTGGTCCTACAGCACGACGAGCAGGCCGTGCTGACCGCCGTCCAATTGGCGCTGGAGGCCGGCGCGCCGACCAAGACGCACATCTTGAACCTGTTGCATCGCTTGGTGGACGGCAAGCCGGTCGACGCGCCGCCCGTGAAACCGCCCAACGCGCTGACGCTCACCACCGAGCCGCAGGCCAATGTCGAGCGTTACGACGCGCTGCGCAAGGGTCGGGAGGCGCGCCATGCGTCATAATCCCGCCGCCGGCGCCATCGTCATCATGCTGCGCAGTCTCAAAATGCACGGCATGGCGCAAGCCGTCAGCGAGCTGACCGAGCAAGGCTCCCCGGCCTTCGAGGCCGCGCTGCCGATCCTGTCGCAACTCTTGAAGGCGGAAACCGCCGACCGGGAGGTGAGATCGATCGCCTACCAGCTCAAGTCCGCGCGGTTCCCGAACTATCGCGATCTCGCCGGCTTCGACTTCGCCAGCAGTGAGGTCAACGAGGCGCTCGCGCGCCAGCTTCATCGCTGCGAGTTCCTCGAGGATGCGCATAACGCCGTCCTGGTCGGGGGACCTGGCACGGGCAAGACGCATCTGGCGACAGCGATCGGCGTCCAGGCGATCGAGCATCACAGAAAGCGTGTGCGGTTCTTCTCCACCGTCGAGCTCGTAAACGCGCTCGAAGCCGAAAAGCACCAAGGCAAGTCGGGCCAAGTCGCGGCGCGGCTCGTTCATTCCGATCTCGTCATCCTCGATGAGCTCGGCTACCTGCCGTTCAGCGGCTCCGGCGGGGCGTTGCTGTTCCATCTGCTGAGCAAGCTCTACGAGCGAACCAGCGTCATCATCACGACGAATCTGAGCTTCGGCGAATGGGCCGCCGTCTTCGGGGACGCCAAGATGACGACGGCTCTGCTCGATCGCCTCACTCACCGCTGCCATATCCTCGAAACTGGAAACGACAGCTTCCGGTTCAAGGACAGCTCGGCGAAGGCGGACAAACCTGCAAAGGAAAAGACCAAAACTTGACGACCGACTGAGCCGCAAGCCATCTTCAACCCGGGTCACTTCTCAATGGAAATCCCGGGTCAAATCTCGACGGAAATCTACACCCTGGTCTCCTTCCGACGAAATCAGCAACGGACTATTTGCGAGCCGCTCGATAAGCTTCAGGAATCTCGTCGTCCGCGACCGGCGGCTCGCCACCCTCGCGGCGCATGATCTGGTCGAAGGCGCTCCAATCGGTCCGGCCTTTCTTTTCCGCGAAATAGCGAGCCGTGCGCAGCGCCGAAACCTTTTCGGCCACCGCCGAAGCGACGAACTGGTTGAGGCTCGTGCCATCCTCGGCGGCGATCTTTTCGGCTTCCGCCTTCATCGAAGCGGGGAGCCGAAGGGCATAAGCGGCAGTTTTGGTTTTCATCGCACTATCCTCATCAGCGTATCTCTCGGCGTGAGAACGTCGATCCCAAAGCGCTCTCGCACAAGTCCGAAGTCGCGCAAATTGAACGTAACGATCGTCGCAGCCCGCCCATTCACGGCCGCCTCGAGCACCAGCTCGTCGCCCGGATCTCGCAATTGCGGCCGCCAAAGGAACCAGATTTCGACCGGTTCGATCAAATCGATGATCGCATCGAGAAACTGACCGACCTCTTTCGTCGACAGGCCGGCGGCTTTTCGGTGTTCGTCACGCTGACACACGGCCTCATATTCGATCGCGAGGGCGGCGCTGGCCAAAAGCTGGACCTGTCCTCGACGCGCGAGCTTGAGAAGCTCGGCGGAGGCTCCGCTTGGGCTTCGAAGTGCTGCGATCAGGGCGTTCGTATCCAGAACCAATCTCATTGCACCGAGAATATCATATCGCCGATGATGTGATCAATGGGCAAAATTTCAATTACGATTAATACCATAAACTGGTCGTTTGGATGCGCATCCGATGGCCGAGGTTCGGCGCCGCCACAAAGGAGCGAGCAGGAAAAAGGCCCAAAAAGCAGCCCTCTTCGTCGATTTGCGGGCCAAAGATCGCCGTCGGAGCCGTTCCGAGGCTTGCTTTCGGCTGCCCCGACGACGCATTTCGATCCGGTCGGTGAATGAGAAAAAAGTATCGTCTATCACTCAAGTAAAATTCGAGATAACTTGCTAAATGTCTTGATTCGCACGGAATTAAAATGGGATTAAATCTTCCCGGCTCGGTTTCATTCGAGCTTCTGCAAGCGCCCTTCGAGAGCGCGTCGGACGCCCTCGCGCGTTTCGACGAGCGGCTTCGCTCCAGTCCCGTCGCCGAGGCGTTCGTTCTTCGCGCGCATTTCCACGACGCCTGCGCCGCCTTGTGGCGCGCGGGTGAATTCGTGCAGCTCGAAGACCTCGTGCTTCATGACGCCGGAACGGATGTGCGCACGCCGACGCATGAGCTCGTGCGAGCCCATGCCGTTCTGCTGACGCGCCGTCGCATTGCCGATCGTGAACCGGCATGGGCGCTGACGACCGATGGCCTCGCCAGTCTGCGTGGCGCAGGGAGATCGCACGATGCGGCGCCCGAGCCAACCACTGGTTCGGGCGCCATGGATGAAGACGCGGCGGATGGGGAGTTGAATGAGGAGGACAGCGAGACGATCCTTACAGGAGAGTTCGACGAGATCGATGCATTGTTGGCGCGAACGTCACGTGTAATAGCGCGAAGCGAGCCGGCTCCGCTGAAGCGGGACGATTCTGGTTTGGTGTACGACGAAGATTGGGACGATGAGGCCCGTCTCGCGGAGTGGCGCGAGCGTCTGGGTCGCACCCAGAACCTTCCGCCTTTGATGGCGGCGAGCGTCGCGCTCGATGCTTGGGAGGAGCTCGAGCCGCTACAGCGCAGCGCTTGGCTCGGCCCCTTGCTCGCCGCGGCCTTGCTCCGTTGCCGTGGAAAGACCCGACATCATCTCACCGCGCTGCATTCGGGATTTCGACAGGCCAAATATCGTCGAGTCGGCCGGGATGATTTGGAAACTCGATTGAACGCATTCGCATGTGCGATCGAATCGATGGCGAAGGCGGACTCGAAGGAACTCGACAGATTGACGCTCGCGCGCGAGCTCCTGCTCAGAAAATGCAAAGGCCGAAGAACGAATTCGAGGATGCCGCAGCTCGTCGATTTGTGTCTGGCTTCGCCGATCGTCACCGTCCCTTTCGCCGCCAAGGAGCTTCGGGTCTCTCAACAAGCCGCCACCACGATGATCGGCGAGCTCTCGTCGAACCTTCGCGAGCTGACTGGACGCGGTCGATACAGGGCTTGGGCTGTTGTCTGATGGAATTCGTGTTGATGGCGAGATCAAGCCGTTGAATGTTTCTCCATACTCTTGTGGCCTCGACGCCGATCGGGGATTGCTTATACACAGTGATCTTGGAGCCGTCGTAACGACCGACCAGAGGATGACCCTACGATCCGTGAGCCATGACATCGCGGGACGCGGCCCGCGCTCGCTTTTACGGTCACCGCTCTGGAGCCGATCGGCTTGCGCGCCAGCGTGGAGTTTCGGCCCGTCGCGATCGGCGTCGATCCCCGACGCAGCCTCGCGGCGATGCGGATCCCAACCGAAGGCTCCTTCAGGAGCGGTTGTCGAAGGGATTCTCGCCCAAGGCAGGCTGCCTTCGTTTTCACCTGTTTTCAGGCCGACGCCGGCGTCGAGCGTCACGCATCACATAGTTCGGTTGCGAATATTGACTGGTCGAATGCGATGGGCGAGCGCTGCCTCGTCGAAACCAAGCAGCGGTCAGATAAGTGAAAGCCCTCACACGCAATCCATCACCCGCGAAGATGTTTCCGAGTAGGCGATCGTAGTTGTAGCCGCGATTGACCAGACATTTCGGCGGTGCTGGCATTGCTGGGCGAAGTCGTCGAGGGTCCTCCAGCGAGTTCCCGGTCCGCAGGTCGGCGCTTTCGCTTCGAGCCGATCCCCTGGGACAGGCGTAATTTGCCTTCACCGGTGAGGCATATTCATACTATGAAAATAGCATTAATGATAGGCCGAATGTGAGCGGCGGCACGAGATCGGGGCATCGCCATTGGCTCTGAATATCTTCATAGCGGTTCGCGAGGGCTGCCCATTCGGGCTGTCGCCGCTATTCATTGCATCGAATGGTAATAGTTGATAATATCGGTATGCTAAAGTGATTGTGCGTCGAGCGCGGGCCGCGACCTTGTAGAGCGCCCTGATGAGGAGAGCGGCATGTTCCCACCGTCCGAATTCCGTGACGAGCGGAGGTGGTCGCCAGTTCGAAGAATCCGGCGACGATCGGATCGTTTTGCTCGATTGTCTCAGAGGTCGTGATGGAACGGCCGTTTTTCAATCGCCGGGCCGTTCTCTTCGCAGCGGCCGCCACCGTTGTCGCTCCCAGCTCTCTCACGGCGGCGACGGCCGAACAGCCGAAGACGCTCGTGATCGGCTATCAGAAATTTAGCGTGCTCCTTGTTGCCAAAGCACTGAAGCTATTGGAGAGGCGGTTCGAATCGAGAGGCGTCGCCGTCAAATGGGTCGAATTCGCCTTTGGGCCGCCCATGCTGGAGGCGCTCGGCGCCGGCGCCATCGATTATGGCTATACGGGCGATGCTCCTCCCGTGTTTGCGCAAGCTGCGCATGGGCGGCTGGTCTATGCGGCGGCTATTCCCGCGAAAGCTTATGGTCAGGGCGTCATCGCGCCGCGTCGCTCGGCAATCGAGCACGTCGCCGATCTGAAAGGAAAGAGGATAGGCGTCGCCAAGGCCTCCAGCGCACATAATCTGCTGATCGCAACGCTCGAAAGCGCTGGTCTCGAATGGGAGAGCGTCTCGCCTGTCTATCTCGCGCCGGCGGACGCCGCTGCGGCTTTCACGCGGGGCGCGATCGACGCTTGGTCGATCTGGGACCCTTATCTCGCGATCGCCGAGCTGAACGCCGACGCTCGCCAGCTCGAGATCGACTCGGACGCCGTCACTCAGAGCAGCTTTTTTCTCGCCAACGCCGACTTCGCCGCACGATATCCCGCGATCGTCGACGACATTAACGACGAGATTGCGAGAGCCGCCGAATGGGCGGTCGTGCATCGCGACGAAGTCGCCGCCCTCTACGCCGAGGCGAGCGGCGTGCCGCTCGCGGCGCAGCGCAAATCGGTCGATCGGGCCGAATTTGCGCTCGTCTCGCTCGACGACGCCATTATCGCCCGGCAGCAGCGAGTCGCAGATCGCTTTCTTCGTCTCGGACTGATCCCGGCGCGAGTCGATATTCGCGATATCGTCTGGAAACGCCGGCCGGCCGGCTGAAAGAACGCGTCATGACCGACAGACCTCTCGATATGTTCTGGTTCATCCCCGTCAGCGGAGACGGCTCCTATCTCGGCTCGGACAAGGGCATTCGCTACGCCGAGTTCGATTATATGAAGGAGATCGCGCAAGCCGCCGATCGTCTGGGATTCGCCGGCGCGCTCGTGCCGGTCGGCAGCCATTGCGAGGATCCGTGGATCACCGCCGCGGCGCTCGCCACGCACACCAAGCGGCTGCGCTTTCTCGTAGCGCTGCGGCCGGGGCTCGCGACGCCCACCCATTGGGCGCGCCAGACCGCGGCGCTCGATCGCATCAGCGAGGGGCGCTGCCTCGTCAATGTCGTCTCCGGGGGCGATCCGGTGGAGCTCGCCGGCGACGGAATTTTTCTCTCGCACGACCAACGCTATGCGCACGCCGCCGAATTTCTCACTGTGTTCCGCAGGCTGCTGGACGGCGAAACGGTCGATTTCGCCGGCGAGCATATTCGCGTCGAGGGCGCGCGGCTGCTGTTTCCGACCGTGCAGAAGCCTTTGCCGATCTGGTTCGGCGGCTCGTCCGACGCCGGGCTCGACGTGGCCGGGGAACATGCCGACGTCTATCTGACTTGGGGCGAGCCGCCGGCCGAGGTCGCCGAGAAGATCGACGCGGCGAGAAAGCGCGCGGCGACGCACGGGCGGAAGCTGAAATTCGGGCTGCGCATCCACATCATCGTGCGCGAGACGGCGCGCGAGGCTTGGGAGGCCGCCGACAGGCTCATCGCCCATCTTTCGGATGACGCGATCGCCGCCGCCCAGCGCAAGTTCGAGCTCGAATCGGACTCCGTCGGCCAAAAGCGAATGAGCGCGCTGCATGGCGGCAGGCGCGACCGGCTCGAGATTTCTCCGAATCTCTGGGCGGGCGTCGGTCTCGTGCGGCGCGGCGCGGGCACGGCGCTGGTCGGCGATCCCGAGACGGTCGCCGCGCGCCTGCGTGAATATCAGGCGCTCGGCGTCGACACGGTGATCGCCTCCGGCTATCCGCATCTGGAAGAAGCCTATAAGGTCGCCGAGCTGCTGTTTCCGATCCTCGGAATCGAAACCGGGCGCAAATTGTCGCATGGCACCGCGGTCGGCGAATATGGCGTCGGCTCCGGCGCGCCGCCGCGCGCCGCCGCGGAATGAAGCGCGCGATGACCAATCCGCAGGAAGCGCTGATCTCCGTCGGCGGCGCCGTCCGCCGCGGCGTTTCGAGGCGCATTCGCTGGAGGGCGATCCTCGAGTCGAGGGCGGCGGCCTGGATCGTTCCGCTCTCGATCGTCGCGATCTGGCAGACTGTCTGCGTCCTGGAGCTCACGCCGTCCACGCTGCTGCCTTCGCCGCTCGCCGTCATTGACGCCGCCTGGCGACTGACGCTCACAGGGGAGCTGCCGCGCAATCTCGGCGTGAGCTTTCTGCGGGCGATCGGCGGCCTCGCGATCGGCGGGGCAATCGGCTTTATTTTCGGCTTGGCCAATGGCGTCTCCAAAATCAGCGAAGTCCTCGCCGACTCGACTCTGCAGATGGCGCGCAATATTCCGCATCTCGCGCTGATCCCGCTCGTCATCCTCTGGCTCGGCATCGACGAGGAGGCGAAGCTCTTCCTCGTCTCGATCGGCGTGTTCTTTCCGATCTACGTCAACACGCTGCACGGCGTTCGCTCCGTCGATCCACAGCTCGTCGAAATGGCGCGCAGCTACGGCATGCCGCGTCGCGAGCTGTTTCGACTGGTGGTGTTGCCGGGCGCTCTGCCGTCGATCTTCGTCGGGCTGCGCTATGCGCTCGGCGTCATGTGGCTGACGCTCATCGTCGCCGAGACCATCGCCGCGCAATCGGGGCTCGGCTATATGGCCATGCAGGCGCGCGAGTTCATGCAGGTCGATGTGGTCGTGCTATCGATTCTGATCTACGCCTTGCTCGGCAAGCTCGCCGATTCCGTCGCGCGAGCCCTCGAGCGTGTCTGTCTTTCCTGGCATCCCGCCTTTCAGCGCGAGCGAGGGGATGCGCCATGACGATCATGCAAACGGCGATCGATGCGCGGCTTCCGCCTGGAGTGTCGCTGAGAGCGCGCAGCCTCGACAAGTCCTTCGGCTCCAAGCGCGTGCTGAACGGGCTCGACCTCGACGTTCCGGCCGGCCAGTTCTTGGCGATCGTCGGACGCAGCGGTTGCGGAAAGAGCACGCTGCTGCGCCTCGTCGCCGGCCTCGACGAGAAGACCCGCGGCGCCGTCTCGTTCGGAGAGCATGCGGCCTCGCCAGCGCGCGACATTGTCCGGGTGATGTTCCAGGAGCCGCGTCTGCTGCCTTGGGCGCGCGTGCTCGCCAATGTCGAAGTCGGGCTCGGCGAGCGCCGCGGCGGCGCGAACGGCCGCGAGCAGGCGCTCGAGGCGCTGCGCTCCGTCGGCCTGGAAGATCGCGCGAAGGATTGGCCGTCGACGCTCTCCGGCGGACAGAAGCAGCGCGTCGCTTTCGCGCGCGCGCTCGTCAGCCGTCCTCGGCTGTTGGCCTTCGATGAGCCGCTCGGCGCGCTCGACGCTCTCACGCGCGTCGAGATGCAGCGACTGCTGGAGACGGCGTGGCTACGCGACGGCTTCACCGCTCTGCTGGTGACGCATGACGTCGCCGAGGCGGTCGCGCTCGCCGACCGCATCGTGATCATCGAGAATGGCGCGATCTCGCGGGACATCGCCGTCGACCTGCCGCGCCCGCGTCGGCGCGGCGCCGTCGAGGTCGCCGAGCTCGAGGAGCAGATATTGGATTATTTGCTGGCGGAAGGCGCAGGGCTTTGTCGCAAATTTTCGTTTGAGAACGCGATGAGCGTGCGAGAATGACGTGGCTCACGCGGCGAGAGCCACGTCATTCTCGTGTCGCTCCGTAGACAAAATTTGCGATGCGATCCGAAATTCTGCGGCGGAGCAGTTCCATATCGATTTTGCGAGGGGCGCATAAAAGCCGGCTCAACCAAGGGTCTCCTGCGCGAGCGCGCCCGGAACCGCTCGTTCCGCCGTGTGGCGACGCCGTGCGCGCCGCTTCCGCGACCAAATGTAGACGCCCGTGCCGGACAGTATCGCTATGACAACGCCCAGGATGCAGACAAAAACCTTATAAGTAACGCCGAACAGATTTGCGGTATGAAGCTGTATGAGCCAGGTGGTCACGGTCATCCCGCTCCGCTCTCCCGTCGGGATTTTGACGCCGCCCAATTTTCCGTCGAAGGCGTCGAAGTAGACGGATGTCGATCCATAGCGGTCGCCGATGTCGGCGGAGGAACGCACGCGGTATTCCCAGCCGCCGAGGCCCCTCGAAAGATAGAGCGCGAGAACTCGCTCGATCGTCAGCCCGCGCTTTCCGGCCTCGACCGCCATCAGGCTCTCTCCGGTCGCCTGCGCCTTTTCCCAGGACATCGGCTCTCGCCCTGAGGTCCCCGGCCGCCCATGGTCGCCATGTCCGCGGATCGGCTTCTCGTAGTCGAGCACGAGCTGCGTCACGCGCGTGTAAACCGAATTGAGATCCATATAGACGCTGGACCAAGCGAAGATCAGCAGCATCGCCCAGAGCCAGAGCCCACATGCGCGGTGAAGATCGAAATTGACACGGTAGGCGGAGCCCCGCCATTTGACGAGCCACGCCGGCCGCCATCGCGCGAGAAATCCTTTGCGCGCCCGGTCGGTCGGCGTGGGAAAAGTCAGGTAGAAGCCGACAAAGCAGTCCAGCGTCCAGACCAGCGCGACAACGCCCAGAATCCAGTCGCCGACGCCGCTGATCGCAAGATGCATGTGCAGGGCGTAGACGAAGGGCATGATATCGTTCTTCGCCTTCGGCAGCCCGGACCAGCTTGCCCGTCCTCGTTCGCGGCCGTCGATGGGATCGAGATGGATGTAGTCGAAGTCGAGCGGCGCGGCGCCCTCGCGCGGCTCCATGCCGATCATGACCGAGCCTGGATAGCCGAGATAGACCGTGGTCGTTCGCGCTCGAGGCACGATGGCCTCGGCGCGATGCGCGAGCGTCGCGGCGTCGAGCGCGATACCGGGCCGCTCGCCCGGATACATCTCCGGCGTCAGCCAGTGATTGAGCTCGAGCCAGAATGCGAGCAGGCTTCCGGTAAGTCCGACGATGACGAGAAAGCCCGCCATGGCGAGGCCTGCCCAACGATGAAGCCAAACCCAGAAATTGCGGGTCATTTTTGCCTCCGCGCTTACCGTCGCGGCCCGCGCCCGTTCGGGTATGCGGTCGCGACGGCTGTGCATTCAGTCGCGGCCGCCAGCGCGCCGCCGAGTGGACCTCACGAGTATAAGATCAGAATTCCGCGCGCAGCGATGCGAGGAACGAGCGTGGCGCGCCAGGAGCGATGCTGAACCGGTCGTTCGAGCTTTCGTAATAGGTCGTGCCCGCCAAATTCCGCACATTGACCTGAAAGGTCATATTCGGCGCGTTCGCCATCAGCCAGCTGGGCTTGAATTTGTAGGACGCCATCCCGTCGATGCGCGCATAGGCGGGCAGCACGAAGGTGTTGATGTCGTCTCCGGGACGCTGGTCGACATAAGAGACGCCGCCGGCGACGCTCAGCCCCGCGAGGTCGCCGTCGGCGTCATATTTCACCCAGAGATTGGCCTGATTGCGGGGGACGGCCGCAAGACGCTTGCCGACGAGGTAGTTGGAATAGACGTCGTTCCCCACTGTCGTGGTCCTGCCGATCAAACCCTCGTCGTCCTTGGTGAACCGGACGTCGATGTGGCTATAATTGGCGATGATGCTCCAATTGTCGTCGATGCGTCCGTTGATGTCGAGCTCGACGCCCCTGCTTTCGGCCTCGCCGGCAAGGCGCGTAAATTGCCTTCCGGGCACCGGCCGCGCGATATTCTTCTTGATTATGTCGAAATAGGCGAAGGTCGCGACAAGCCGCTTGTCGAGCAGCTCCGCTTTCACGCCGCCCTCGTATTGCACGCCGATTTCCGGCGGCAGGGGCGTGTTGGTGCGACCATCCACATTTGAGCTGCCATAGGAGCGCGTGTAGTTTCCATAGATCGAAAGCCACGGCAGAGGCTGGATCAGAACGCCAGCCATAGGGCTGTTGGGACTGTTGTAGGAAACCACGCGCTGCAATTCGGTCAGGGCGAAGGCCTCGTCATAGGCAGACCGAGTGCCGCCCTCGGCCCAGTCGTGCCTGCCGCCGAGCAAAATGTGAATCCTGTCGTCCCAGAAGGAAACCTGGTCCTGCAGGTACAATCCTTTCCATTTGTCTTTCCTCAGACCGGTCCAGTTATTTGTCGCGGCGTAGAACGGGACGAGATTGAGCGGACTGTAGAGCGGGGCGTAGATATTTATCGACGAAATCTCGAAAAAGTCGGAGCCCGCCGAGGGAGATGTAAAACTGTAGTAGTCGAATCCCGCGAGAATCCGATGCGTGAACGGCCCGGTGACCACTTTCCCCTTGATATCGACATTCGTCGACAGATTCTGGCGATGAAAATAGCCGCCGTTGAGGCCGCCCATGATCCAGAGCGCGCGCGACAGTTGGCCTGTGTTCTCGTCGAAATCCCAGCCATAGGGTATGCGCTGGCGGTAGTCGGTGTTCTGATAGCTGAAACGGTTCGTCACGCTCCAGTCGTCGAGAAACTCGAACGTCCAGTCATAGGCGAAAAGCGCGCGCTCGTTGGCGTTGCGGAATTTTGTCGTGATGCTCGGTTCTTCGAGATAGCGGGTGATCGGGATATTCGCCGGTCGCCGTCCAACGGCGGGAAGGCCGAGATCGCCCAGATCATCCACCCAATAGGTGGCGTTATACTCCCCGTCGACATTCAGAGTGAAGCGCTCCGTCGGCCGCCAGCTGATCGTCGGCGCGAACATATAGGTTTCCCTATTGCCGAAATCCCGGAACGTGTCGGTTCGGAAGTAGGAGAAATTGGCGCGGTAGAGCAGCGTCTTGTCCGCGGTGAGCGGGCCGGTGACGTCGAGCGAGGACCGCGCCGTTCCGAAATTGCCGCCCTGCTGCTGAAAGGAGTAGTAGGGAATGGGTTGTGGGCGCTTGGGAGCGAGATTGACGATTCCGCCGGGCTGCACGCGGCCGTAGAGCATCGCCGCCGGTCCCTTGAGAACCTCGATCGACTGAAGATTGACCGTTTCTATATTCGACGATTGCGCCTGGCGAAGGCCATTGCGGTAGAATGCGCCGCCCGCATCGAAGCCGCGAATCTTGAAGTTGTCGTAGAACTGATAGCCGAGCGAGACTCCGCTGACGCTCGTCGTCAGCGAGTCCTTGATGTCGATCGCCTGCCGGTCGTCCATGGTCTCGCGGGTCACCACCTGCACGGAGAGGGGCGTCTGCAGCAGCGGCGTATCGGTCTTCAGCGTCGATTTGGCGGAGGCGGCGGCGTAGCCCGTGCGCCGCCCGCCTGGCCCGAAGGGGCCGTCGCCATTCCGATTGTCGGCTTGGCGTCGGCCGTCGCCGGCGATGTCGATCGTCGGCAGCGCCTCCTGGGCATGGGCGACGGCGATGAGAACGAGTGTGGCCGCGCCGGCCGAGAGGCCGCGCGAAAATATTGCACAAGACATGGATATTTCTCCTGATATGGCGCGCGACCGCTCATTGTTTCGACAAGTGAGCGGTCGTTTCTGACCGTGGCTTCAGGACGCCAACGGCGGCGCCTGCGCCGACCAGGAGCTGCGCCAGCCGCTCGCCGCGAGCACGAGGCGCAGGGAAAGGCCTTCACGCCGCGAGAGGCGCCGCGACGACAGGCGCGAGGCCGCGCCAGCCCGTTCGGGCGCCGGCGGAGCGAATTTCGGGCAGTCGGAGAAGACGCAGCAGGCGTCGGCCGGCGCATGGTCGTGTCCGAGCGGAGCCTTGCCGGTCGAAGGCGCGCAGACGCCGTCGGATCCGACCACGAACGCCGCCTCGCTGCGAGCATCCGTCGGCGTCGACGCGACGTCGCGCGACAGAAACAGCTGGAGCATGGCAAAGAGCGCCACGAGGCCGAGCGCGAGCGGCCGCCGCGACCTCGGCCGCCGAAAACAATGGTCATTTCGGTCGGTTTTCATGGGCGCCCGCGCCGCCTTTGGAACTCGTCGTCTCGCGCCTGGCCGCCGCCACGTCCGCAAGGACGCGAATTCTACAAAGGAAATGTCGCGGGAACCTCGCAGGACGTTCGGCGGGCCGAAAAGCCCGAGGCTGTTGCAGATATGCAACAGCTGCGGCTCAGCCCGCCGGGAGGCCCGGCCGGCTTGCCAATCGGGCCTCGCGACTGAGAAAATGGCGCGAGCGACGCCGGGGCGAGGCGCCCTTGTCGCGCGACATTCTGCAGGGAGCGGCGCCCATGCGTATCTTGTTGGTCGAGGATCATTGGGCTCTCGCGCGGGAGGTGGCCGAGAAGATTCGATGCGCGGGCTACAGCGTCGATCGCTGCCGGTCGATCGACGACGCGGGCCGGGCTCTCGGCCGCCGCGCCTATTCTCTGGCGCTGATCGACCGCCGTCTGCCGGATGGAGACGGCATCTCGCTCGTCGCCGAAATGCGCAAGAGACAGCCGGACATCCGCATTCTCATGCTGACGGCGCTCGACGCGGTCGACGATCGCATCGAGGGGCTCGAGGCCGGCGCCGACGATTATCTGACCAAGCCCTTCAATCTCGACGAGATGATCGCCCGCATCCGCGCGAATCTGCGCAAGCCGGGCGGCGGCCGGACGCCGCCCGTTACGGTCGGCGCGCTCACCGTCGATCTCGACCAGCGCGCGGCGTCCGTCGCCGGGCGGCAGATCGTGCTGGCGCGTCGGGAGCTCATATTGCTCGAGGCGCTCGCTCGGCGCGCCAATTGCGTCGTCTCGCGCGAGACGCTGTGCGCCGAGCTCTACGGCTATGGGGAGGAGGTTCAGGATCACGCGCTGACATCCGCGGTCTCGCGCCTGCGCGGGCGGCTCGCCTCCGCCGCCGCCGGGACGGAAATCTACTCGGCGCGGTCGCTCGGCTATATTCTGCGCGAGACGGGGGAGCGCGAGGCGTCGGCATGACGCGCGCCTCGTCGCTGGCGCGGAGGACGGTCTCCTATCTCATCTTCGCTCAGATATTGGCGTTCATATTGGCCTGGGTTCTCACTCTCGGCCTCGGGCTCGCCGGCGTCGAGAGATTCACGCAATCCTGGGACGAGCTCGCCGCCTATCGGACCGCCGATCTCGTCGCCGACTCGCTGACGCGCGACGCGGAAGGAAATGCGCGGATCGTTCCGACGCCGGAGCTCGAGGCCGAGACGCGCCGCTTTCCGAGCTTCAAATTCGCCGCTTTCGAATTCAAGACCAAGGCGCCCGTCGCCGGATCGTCGCCCGAGCTCGTGGCGACGCTCGCCAGGGTGATCGAGGTGAATTCGACGCATACACATTTCGTCCTGCCGGGCGACCCGGAGGCGCCGGCGCTCGGCTTCATGGCGCGCCCCGTATGGACGCCTCACGGCCGCTTCCAGATCGCCGCCTATCGCGCCAGATTCCAATGGACGGATATTTTCCACTCGATGCGGGACGATTTCGTCTCGCTCGCCGCCTATGTCGTCGTCGTGCTGCTGATCACCGGATCAACGGCCTGGTTCGCTGTGAGCCGAGGCCTCGCGCCTCTGCGAGAAGCGGCGAGGCAAGTGGCGCAGATCGACGTCGATACGCTGAACAGGCGTCTGCTGCAGCATGACGTTCCCATAGAGGTCGTCCCATTCGTGGATGCGGTCAATGACGCATTGACGCGGCTCGACGCCTGGGCGGCGCGGCAGCGGCGCTTCACCGCCAATGCCGCGCATGAATTGCGCACGCCGCTCGCGGTCATGCGCGCGCGGCTCGAGAACGCCAAGATCTCGGCTCTCAGGTCGGAGCTCTCCAGCGACGCCAGCCAGCTGCGCTCGATCGTCGAGCAGATGCTGATCGCGACGCGGCTCTTCGAAGGCCAGGCCCCACTCGATCAGACGATCGATCTCGCCGACACGCTCGGGCGCGTCGTTTCCGACCTCCTGCCGCTGGCGTTGGACTGCGAGCGATACATCGACTTCGAATCCGACGCGCCCGACGCCGCAATTCGCGGCAATCGGCGAGCCGTCGAATGCGTCGTCGCCAACCTCATCGACAATGCGATCCGCGCGGAGGCGGCGCAGGGCACGATTTTCGTCCGTCTCGGCCGGGACGCCGTCGTGTCGATCATCGATCACGGCGAGGGCGTCGCGACCGCTCATCGCGAGATGGTCTTCGAGCCGTTCTGGCGCGAGAGCGAGAAGGCGTCCGGAACCGGCCTCGGTCTCGCGATCGCCAAAGAGATCATGGACGCGCATCGCGGCCGCATATGGGTCGAGGACACGCCCGGCGGCGGCGCGACGTTCAAATTGGCGTTTCCTCCGGCCGGATAGGCCGGGTGCGTTCGAAATCAGGCGGATTCGGGCGCTCTTTGGTTCAGGCGGCAAGCAGGAGCATCGCGCTGCGACGCCACTCGCTGGATCGCCGATCGCTGAGCAGTCGACCCTGAGCGCGAAGAGAGCTTGCGCGCGATCAGTTCAGCCGGCGATGTCGAGGACGCGCGCAATGGTCCGGCCGATCCCGCCGACCGGCTCGGTCCGATCCTTGCCAAGCCCCCGGGTCGGGACTATGTATACAACTCTACTAGATTTTGGGGTCGGCTCAGCGGCCCGCTGAGAAGCACGAGCGGCGAAATGCCATAAGTCTTCACAGTTCGCCGCCGCGTTTCTGTTTTCGACAATGGATTTTCTTCAAAAAGCGATCACCCGGCCCGTGGCGACGACGCTCCTGACCCTCGGCTGCATGCTGCTGGGTCTGAGCGCATATTTCTATTTGTCGATCGCGCCCTTCCCGCAGGTCGACTATCCGACGATCTATGTCACAGCGACCCTGCCGGGCGCGGGGCCGGAGACGATGGCCTCCTCCGTGGCGACGCCGCTCGAACGTCACTTGGGCCGGATCGCCGACGTTCGGGAAATTTCATCGTCCAGCATCTCCGGCATGTCATCGGTCTTCCTCGAATTCGGGCTCGCCCGCAGCGTGGACGGCGCCGCGCGCGACGTTCAGGCCGCGATCAATTCGGCGCGAGTCGATTTGCCGACGACGTTGCGAGCCAATCCGACTTACACCAAGGCCAATCCGGGCGAGAATCCGATCTTTATCCTGGCCTTGACCTCGTCCAAGCTGTCCCAGAGCGCGATCTACGACGCCGCGACTGTCGTTCTGCGGCAGAAGCTCGCGCAGGTGGACGGCGTCGGGCGCGTCCTGATCGTCGGCGCCTCTCTTCCCGGCGTTCGCATCGAGCTCAACCCAAGTCTCACCGCGAAATATGGAGTAGCGCTCGAAGACGTTCGAGCGGCGATCGCCGCTGCGAATGTCAGCCATCCGAAGGGGGCGTTGGACTCCAATGAGAGCCGGCTGCAGATCTACGCGAACGACCAGATTTTCAAGGCTGCCGATTACCGAGACATCATTGTCGCGACCCGCAATGGCGGACCGGTTCGTCTCGCGGACATCGCCGACGTCGCCGATTCGGTCGAGGATCTGCGCACCATGGGCCTTTGCAACGGCGCGCCCGCGGTCCAGATCATTCTCTATCGCCAGCCGGGCGCGAATATGGTCGAGACCGTCGATCGCGTGCGCGCGCTGCTGCCCGCCCTCTCCCATGCGCTGCCGAGCGATCTGCAGATCGACGTCGTTCAAGACAGGACGCTCACGATCCGCAATTCGCTGTACGAGCTCGAGCTCGCCCTGCTGATCGCCATCGTCCTCGTCGTCGTGGTCGTCTTCCTGTTTCTGCGCGATGTGAAGGTGACGCTGATCTCCACCATCACGATCCCGGCGACATTGTCGACGACCTTCGCGCTCATGTACGCTTTCGGCTATTCGATCAACAATTTGTCGCTGATGGCGCTCACCATCGCGACAGGCGTGATCGTCGATGACGCGATCGTCGTCGTCGAATGCGCGATGCGCCGCATCGAGGCCGGGGCGCGTCCGTTCGACGCAGCGATGGAGAGCGTGCGAGAGGCGGCCTTCACGATCATTGCGATGAGCCTCTCGCTCGTCGCGGTCTTTCTGCCAGTGTCGTTTCTCGACGGCGTCATCGGACGCATGTTGCGTGAATTCGCAATCGTGCTGACGGTTGCGATCGTCGTCTCGATGGTTCTGTCCCTCACGACGACCCCGATGTTATGCGGCCATGTTCTCCGCATGCGCGCGCAGGACGCCAGAACCAGCGAGCGTCTGTGGGGTTGCTTGACGAAGGCCTATTCATATTCGCTTTCCGCGATGATCGCGCGTCCGGCGTCGACAATGGCGGCGTTGAGCAGCGTCATCCTGCTCAACCTCTACCTCTTCGCGGCAATCCCGAAGAGCCTGTTTCCCTTCCAGGACACGGGACGCGTGCGCGGCACGATCATCGCCGATCAGAGCGCCTCCTACGCAGTGATGACGCGCAAGCTCGAGCAGACGATCGGAGTCCTGCAGAAAGATCCGGACGTCTTCGCTGCGACTGGAACGATCGGCGGAAATCTCAATGGGCCGACGTCCAACAATCGCGCGGACCTTCTGGTCTGGCTGAAGCCACGCGGGACGCGACGCGTGTCGGCCGATGAGGTGATCGCACGATTGCGCGCTCCCTTGCGGCAAATAAGCGGAGCGACCATCGCGCTTCGATCCGTTCAGGATCTCGCTTTCACCGTCGCGTCGGGAACGGCGAATTACACCTATATTTTGAAGTCCGACGATCTCGGCGCGCTACGCTTTTGGGCGTCACGGCTGACAGAGGCTCTCGCGGCCAGCGGTCGGCTGCTCGATGTCGTCTCCGATCAGCAAGACAAGAGCCTTCAGACGCGGCTCGAGATCGACCGCGTCGCCGCCGCGCGCCTCAATCTCACTGCCGCCGATATCGACAATGAGCTCTACGACGCCTTCGGCCAGCGTCATGTGTCGACACTCTATGCGGCGCACAATCAATATCACGTGGTCATGGAGCTCGCTCCCCAATTCGCCGCTCGGCCGCGATCGCTCGAGAATTTCTTTTTCGTTCCTCCTGGCTCGGGATCGGGCGTCGAGAGCCGTGGCGCGACGCCGGCGGCCCGAGCGCCCGCCCGCGCGGCCCCGCTCGCGCAGCTCGGACGGCTCACTCCGGTCCTCGCGCCGATCGCCGTCAATCACTGGGCGGGATCGGCGTCGGTCGGGATCTCATTCAGCCTTCCTCCGACCGAATCTGTCGCCGGCGCGGCGTCCTTCATTCGTGAGACTTTGGCGAGCATCGGGGCTCCGCTATCGGTTCATGGCGAGCTGTACACGCCGACAGGCCCGTTCGAAGGGATATTTGGAAGCTACGGATTTCTGATCTTCGGAGCAATCGCGACGGTGTACATCATCCTCGGCGTGCTCTACGAGAGCTACCTCCATCCGATAACGATCTTGTCGACGCTTCCATCCGCTGGCGTCGGCGCCGCGCTCGCGCTCATGTCGACGAAGACCGAGCTGTCGCTATTCGCCATGATCGGGCTGCTCATGTTGACCGGCGTGGCGATGAAGAACGCGATCATGATGATCGACGTCGCGCTCGCGACGCAGCGCTCTACCGGCCTCGACGCGGCGCGAGCAATAGAGCTCGCCTGCGTGGAACGTCTTCGGCCGATCATGATGACGACGGCAATCGCCTTTTTCAGCGCTCTGCCCCTGGCGCTCGGCAATGGGGAGGGCGCCGAAATTCGCCAGCCGCTGGGAATATCGATCGCCGGGGGCATTCTTTCGAGCTTGCTGCTCACTTTATACACCACCCCGGTCGTCTATGTCCTCATCGACCGGCTGTCGCGAAGCCGTGCTGGCAAATCCTGAATGTCGCATGTCCACGCATCGGGACGCGGCCGAGTCTTTGCGGCATTGGGGCCTGCCGCCGTCGCGGCGAGGAGGGGGAGCCCGGATTTATCGATCGACGGCGCGCGTTCGGATTGACCCGCTTCACAATCTACAAATAAGATAGACTGAATGGATGGAGTCGTGGTTCCGTGCCGCAAGATCTGACGCAGGTTTCAGCGAGCGAGCTGATCGCCGCCTATCGTTCGAAGGCCATCTCGCCCGTCGAGGTCGCGGCGGCGACGTTGAGGCGGATCGCCGAGCTGCAGCCGCATTTCAACGCCTATCGCGCTGTCGACGCAGAAGGGGCGCTGGCGCAGGCCAAGGCCTCCGAGGCGCGCTGGGCGAAGGGGGCGCCGCTCGGGCTCCTCGACGGAATTCCCGTCGGCTTCAAGGATCTGCTCAATGTGAAGGGCTTTCCGACACGCAAGGGCAGCCTCGCGACGCCGGACACGGTGCAACAGGCCGATTCCCCGCCCGCGGCGCGCCTTCGCGAATCGGGCGCCGTCATACTGGGCAAGACCCAGACGGCCGAGTTCGGCCTCAAAGGCCTCACGGAGACCAAGCTCGCGGGCGTGACGCCCAACGCCTGGGATCGGCAATATGTGAGCGGCGGCAGCAGCGGCGGCGCCGGCGTCGCGGCCGCTCTCGGCCTCGGGCCGTTGCAGGTGGCGACGGATGGCGGCGGCTCCATCCGCAATCCCGCGGCGATCAATGGCGTTTTCGGCTTCAAGCCGACCTTCGGCCGCGTCGCCGGCTATCCGCACAATGGCTCGCTGTTCCATATCGGCCCCATCACGCGCACCGTGACCGACGCCGCCCTGCTGCTGAACGTCATCGCCCAGCCGGATGCGCGCGACTGGACGAGCCTGCCGAGCGACGGGCGCGATTGGACCGCCGGCCTCGACGGCGGCGTGAAGGGACTGCGGGTCGCCTATAGCCGCACGCTCGGCTATATCCAGGTCGATCCGGGCGTGGCGGCTGTCGTCGACCGCGCAGTGGCGCGCCTCGCCGAGCTCGGCGTCATCGTCGAGGAGGCCGATCCAGGCTTCTCGGACCCGTCGGCGATCATCGACGCGATCAACGCCGAGCGGGCGATCCGCCTGCGCCGCGACATCGGCGACGCCGGACTGGACCTCATCGATCCGGGGATACGCAAGCGCGTCGAGCGGCTGGAGCGCCAAACGCTCGCGGAGGTCGTCGAGGCCAATGAGCGGCGCACAGAGCTCGGCATTCAGTTGCGCCGGTTCCACGAGAAATACGATCTGCTGGTCACGCCCGTGCAGTCCAAGCCCGTTCCGCGCGTCGGAACGGCGCCGGAGACGCCCTTCGCCTTCCCCTTCAACATCACGCAGCAGCCGGCCGCCTCCGCGCCCGCGGGCTTCGACAATAATGGCCTGCCGGTCGGGATCCATATCGTGGGGCCGCAATTCGGCGACGCGACGGTGCTGCGTCTCGCGAGGGCGTTCGAAAAGCTCCAGCCTTTCCCGACGCCGCATCTCGAATCGTTGAGCCGTCTCTGAGGCGGACGCCTCAGCGCGCGGAGGAGTCGATGAGATGGATCGACCAACGGGCGATCTTGCGCACGTCGGGGTCCGGATCTTCGGCCAGGCGCCCGAGGATGGGCAGAGCGTCGGCGTGGCGGATTTCGCCGAGCGCGGCGGCGACTTCCTTGCGCAGATTGCTCACGGCATGCGTCGCCAGCGCGCCGAGCGCCGCAATCGCTCCGACCGCCGCCGTGCGTCCGAGAGAGCGGGCCGCCTCGAGGGCGACCTGCCAGCTCTCGTCCGACAGCGCCTGAATGAGGCCCGCCTCGGCGCCCGTGGCCCGCGCCTTTCCGGCGAGAACGGCGGCCGCCTCGCGCACGCGCCAATGCGAGTCGTCGAGACCGATGAGTATCGCCTCGAGAATGGCCGGCGCCGGCGCGAAGGCGAGGGCCGCCAGAGCGGCCCGCCTCACGTCGAAATGATCGTCGCGGACGGCGTGGATCAGCGCCGGCGTCGTCGTCTCGTCCTTCAAATAGGCCAGCGCGCCGATCGCCTCCCGCCGCACCTGGGCGTCCTCATCCTCGAGCGCTCGTAGGGCGGGCGTCAGCGTCGCCGCGACGCGCAGACCGCGCAAGCCCCGCCAGGCTGCAGCACGAACGGCCGCCCGCTCATGACCGACGAGCGCGAGAAGGGGCGGCGCCGTCTCCGGCGTACGAAACTGACGGAGGCTGGCGTCGGCCGCGGCGGCGACCTCGGCGTCCGCGTCGAGAAGGGCGGCCGCCAGAGCGTGCGCCGCCGGCGCCCCGTCGAATTGCTCGAGCCCCCCGGCCGCCGCCCGCCTCACGCCCGGATGCGGATCGCGCAACGCCTGGATGAGCAGCGCTTCGCCCGCCGGCTCGCCGCTCTCGGCGAGATCCATGATCGCAATGCGTCGCTCATCCGCATCCTCGCTTCCGAAACGCTCGGCGATGTCGGTGAGATCGATTCCTTGTTCTTCGAAAATGCCGTCGCGCGCCATCGCCGTCACCGCAGAAGATAGGGAATCGACACGGTGATCGCCTTCGTCGGGCAGTCGAGCTCGCAGGGCAGGCAATACCAGCATTCGTCATATTTCATATGCGCTTTTCCCGTCGCCGGATCGATGCGCAGAACGTCGAGCGGACAGACGTCGACGCAGATGGTGCAGCCCTTGTCGGCGATGCACTTCTCGAGGTCGACCTTCACGGGAAATTCGGAAGGGTTCTCGGCGAAAGACATGGAAGGCCTCAGCTTCGCGCTTCTATGCGCAGACGGTTATAGGCGTCGCGCTCCGTCGCCTCCACCGGCACGATATAAGGATCGACCGCACGCCTGCGACAAGCGATGGCGCCCTTCGCATCCTTATAGAGCTGCACATGGCAGAACCAATCCTCGTCGTTGCGATCCGGATAGTCGAGACGATAATGATACAGGCCCCAGCGGCTCTCCTTGCGATAGAGCGAGGCGGCCGCCGCCATCTCCGCGCAATCGAGGATCGAATGCACCTCGAGCGCCCGCATGAGCTCATGTGCGTCGCGCGCGACGAGGCGTTGCAAATCCGCGCGAATTTCGGCGAAGCGCTTCTGCGCGATCTCATATTTGCGTGGGGACTTCGGGGGCTGGAGATAATCATTGACGAAGCGCCGTATCTTATATTCGACCTGATTCGCCGGCAGGCCCTTCTCATTGCGCAGCGGCGCCCGCGTCCGTGCGCGCTCGGCTTCGATCTGCGCCGGATCGCAATCGGCGAGATCGACCTCGCGCGCATATCCCGCGGCATGTTCTCCCGCGATCGCGCCATTGACGAAGGCCCCGAGCATATAATTATGCGGGACGCTCGCCATGTCGCCGGCCGCATAGAGGCCCTGGACCGTCGTGCGCGCGAATTCGTCGACCCACACGCCCGAGGCGCTGTGGCCGGAGCAGAATCCGATCTCCGATATGTGCATCTCGACCATGTCGCGGCGATAGTCGGCGCCGCGCCCCGCGTGAAATTGCTTGCGCGAGGGACGTTCGACCTCGTGCAGAATCCCTTCGATCTCGGCGATGGTCTCGGGCGCGAGATGATCGAATTTGAGAAACACCGGGCCGCTCCCGCTCTGCAGCTCGCGGTAGAACTCCAGCATCATCTGTCCCGACCAATAGTCGGATTCGATGAAGCGCTCGCCATGGCTGTTCGCCGTATAGGCGCCGAATGGTCCGCCGACATAGGCGCAGGCCGGGCCATTATAGTCCTTGATGAGCGGATTGATCTGGAAGCATTCGAGATTGGTCAATTCGGCGCCCGCGTGGAACGCCATCGCATAGCCATCGCCGGAATTGGCGGGGTTCTCATAGGTTCCCCAGAGATAGCCGGAGGCCGGCAGGCCGAGACGCCCCGCGGCGCCGGCCGCGAGAATCACCGCCTTGGCGCGAATGACCAGCAGTTCCGCGCTGCGGCTGTTGACGGCGATCGCGCCCGCGACGCGTCCGTCCTTCGCCGTGAGCAGGCGCGTCGCCATGAAGCGGTTGGAGATCAGCACCTGCGCCTTGCGCAATTGCCTGTAGAGAATTTTCTTGACCGAGCCGCCTTCCGGCATCGGCAGCACATAGGTCCCCAGATGATGGACCTTCTTCACGTCGTAATCGCCGTTCTCGTCCTTCAGGAATTTGACGCCCCAACGGTCGAGCTCGCAGATCATGTCGAAGGAGCGCTCGGCATAGGCGAGCAGCGCCTTCTGATAGACGATCCCGTCGTTCGCTATGGTGATCTCGCGGACATATTGCTCGGGGCTGGCGAAACCCGGGATGACGGCGTTGTTGAGTCCGTCCATGCCGATCGCGATCGCGCCGGAACGCTTCACATTGGCCTTCTCCAGCAGAACGACCTTCAGCGCCGGATTCGCCGCCTTCGCCTTATAGGCGGCGAGCGGGCCGGCGGTTCCGCCCCCTATGACGAGCACATCGGCGTCATAGACAGCGTCGGCGTCGTCGATATGGCTCACTCGGCCCCCTTCTCGTTTTTTGCGGGCCGCGCCGGGCGCGTTGCCTTTTCTCCGCCTTTTAGTCTATATTTTTTATATGCTTCAGACCAGCGGCAATCCGAGCCCGGCCGACGACGCTCGACTTTCATCGCCGCAGCCAGGGGCGGGAAGGGGGCGCATCGAATTAAAAGGAGTCTCGGTTTCTTTTGGAGAGGGTGCCGGTCTCTTTGAGCTGAGCCTCACGATCGAGCCCGGCGAATTCCTCTGCCTGCTCGGCCCTTCGGGCTGCGGCAAATCGACGGCGCTCAACGCGATCGGCGGCTTCGTCGCTCCCTCCGCCGGCAAGGTCGCGGTCGACGGCGCGACCGTGCGCGGGCCAGGACCCGACCGAGGCATAGTGTTTCAGCACTATTCGCTTTTTCCGTGGAAGACGGCGCAGGACAATGTCGCCTTCGGCCTGCGCATGCAGGGCGCCTCGCGCGCCGAAGCGCGCCGCGCCGCCCGCGACTATCTGGCCACGGTCGGGCTCGCGCGCTTCGCGCAGGACTATCCGGCGAAGCTCTCCGGCGGCATGCAGCAACGCGTCGCCATCGCTCGTGCGCTCGTCAATCGCCCGGCCGTGCTGCTGATGGACGAGCCCTTCGGCGCCCTCGACGCGCAAACGAGAGCGCTGATGCAGGAACATCTCCTCGAGCAATGGCGCGAGGTCGGCAACACGGTCGTTTTCGTCACGCATGATGTGGACGAGGCCTTGTTTCTCGGCGATCGGGTCGTCGTCCTGAGCGCAGCGCCGGGGCGAGTCCTGCTCGATCTGAGGGTCGAGCTGCCGCGCCCCCGGCCACGGGAGATCTATGCGAGCGCGGACTTCATCGAGGCCAAGGCGCGCTGTCTCGAGCTGATCCGGCGGGAAAGCCGCCGCGCCTTCGAGAAATCGGACGCGCTCCCATGACCGATGCGCGCACACTGTCGCACAGCGCGCCGAAGGATGGCGGCGAGGCCGGCGCAGCCGTGTCTTCTCGCGCGTCTCCTCCCTCGCGCCGATGGGCCTTGCGCGTCTTTTCGATCGGCGCTCTCATCCTGCTCTGGCAATTCGCGTCGGCCGCCAAGCTCCGGCTACCCTTCGTTTCCTTCGCCTTCCTTCCCGCGCCCACCGAGGTCGCGGAGGCGTTCCTCGAGCTTATTTCCTCGGGAAAGCTCCTGTCGCATATCGAGGCGAGCGTCGCCCGCGTGCTCGCCGGCTATCTGCTGGCGGCGGTCGTCGGAGTGGCGCTGGGCGTGGCGATCGCGCGCAAACGCTTGCTCGAAGACCTCTTGCTGCCGGCGTTGGAGCTGGCGCGGCCCATTCCCGCCGTCGCCTGGATACCGCTCGCTATTCTGATGTTTCCGTCGTCGGAAGCCTCGATGATCTTCATCACCTTCACCGGCGCATTGTTCCCGATCCTGCTCAATTCCATAGATGCGATCCGCGAGGTGGATGGCCGGCTGATCGCTTCGGCGCGCTCGCTCGGCGCGCGCGAAGCGACGATCATCCGCGAGGTCATTCTACCAGGCGCTCTGCCCGGCGTCTTCACCGGGCTCTCGATCGGCATGGGAACATCCTGGTTTTGTCTGGTGACTGCGGAAATGATCTCGGGACAGCTCGGGGTCGGCTACTACACTTGGGAATCCTACACGCTTCAAAATTACCCGGACATCGTGGTCGGGATGCTGATCATCGGCGCTCTCGGCTGGGCGAGCAGCGCCGCCGTGCGAGTCCTCGGCGCGCTCGTCATGCCGTGGCGGCGCGAGCATTGAGAAACGCGAGGCGCGCGGGCGCGCAAACGAAGGACGAGACCGACATGCGGATATTGCGCCTGTGGCTGCTGCCGACTTTCCTCGTGGCGCTGTCGAATCCGTTGGCCGCGGAGACGATCCGCATCGCGATCGGCGTGCAGGATACGACGATCAATTGCGCGGCCGGCGGACTGCTCATTCGCGAGCTCGGCCTTCTGGATCGCTATCTGCCGCGCGACGGAAAGTACAAGGGCGCGACCTATGACGTTCAGTGGAGGAACTTCACGAGCGGCGCGCCCATCACCAATGAGATGGTCGCGGGCAAGCTCGACTTCGGCGTGATGGCGGATTTCCCCGGAGCGCTCAACGGCGTCGCCTTCAAGAAGGCCGGCAAGCGCAGCAAGTTCATCGCCGTCTTGTCGGGCAGCGTGCGCGGCAGCGGCAATGGCGTCGTCGTGCCGACCGGGTCCCACGCGCAATCTCTCTCCGATCTGAAGGGAAAGACGATATCGGTTCCCTTCGCCTCGACCGCGCATGGCATGTTGTTGCGCGCGATCGCCGATCTCGGCTGGAATCCGGACAAGGATGTGAAGATCATCGCGCAGGCGCCCGAGGTGGCGGGCTCGGCGTTGCAGAGCGGGCAGATCGACGCCCACGCCGATTTCGCGCCTTTTGCCGAGCTGTTTCCCTATCGCGGCGTGGCGCGAAAAATCTTCGACGGCGCGCAGGCGGGCGTGCCGACGTTTCACGGCGCGCTCGTCGACGCCGAATACGCCGATCGATATCCCGAAGTCGTGGTCGCCTATCTCCGCGCCGTGATCGAAGCGACGCGGCTGCTCACGGCGGAACCGGAGAGATACAGCGAATTGATCGCCAAGGTGACGGGCGTGGACGCGCCGGTCGTCTATCTTTTCCATGGTCCCTTCGGATTGCAGACGCGCGCCCTCGCATGGAAAGCAGAGTTTCGACAGGATGTCGCGACGTCGATCGACACGCTGCGCCTGCTCAAGCGCGCCGACACGGGGCTCGATCTCGACGCATTCATCGACGACGCCTTTATCCGGCGAGCGTCGAAAGAAGCCGGTCTCGATTATGAAGCTCTGCTCGCGGCAGACGCCCCTCCGCCGGTCGTCACGGACGCGTCCACGGGACAGCAGATCGAAGACGTCTCGCAGTCCGCCGAGCTGTGGCTGAAAGACGAAGGCCGAGCGCGCAGATACGCCTCCCTCGCGAGCGCTTTGCGCGCGCTCGCCGAGCTCGAGCGCCAAGGCCGGGCAGCGCGCGCGATCTACGCCTTCGATCGTGTAAGCGGCGTCGAGATATTTGCCGATCGCGCATGGTTCGTCTCGGACAGCAATGGACGATTGAGCGCCTATCTTTCCAAGGACGCAGCCTTTCGCTTCGGCGATGGCGCGAATGGCGGCGTGCTGGATTTCACGGAGGCGAAGTCGAAAGCCGGCGGCGTCGCGAACGCCCGGTGAAGCTCGGGACATTCGGCTCTGAGCTACACGTCTCCGGATCAACCTCTCGCAGCTTTTTGCCTTGTGGAGCTTCGCGGCGAGCGGCGCCTGCGTTCGGCGAACTGGCGCGGCCTGGCGGCGGAAAGGCGCGCTCGCGCTTTCTATGAAACCGGCTCATGAGAAGATAGATGACCGGCGTCGTATAGAGCGTCAGAATCTGGCTGAGCGCCAGCCCTCCGACGATCGTCACCCCGAGAGGTCGGCGCATCTCCGCGCCAATTCCGGTGGCCATGGCGAGAGGCAGCGCGCCGAGCATGGCGGCGAATGTCGTCATCAGAATCGGCCGTAAACGCTCCTTCGCTGCGAGCAGCACGGCCTCCTCGCGGCTCAGTCTCTTCTCTCTCTCGGCCTGTAGCGCGAAATCGACGAGCATGATGCCGTTCTTCTTGACGACGCCGATCAGCAGCAGAATCCCGATGAAGGCGATGACGGTGAACTCGATGTCGAAGGCTCGGAGCGCCAGCAGCGCTCCGAGACCGGCGGACGGCAATGTGGATATGATCGTGATCGGATGTATGAAGCTCTCGTAGAGAACGCCGAGTATGGTATAGACGCACAATAGCGACAGCAGAATGAGCTTGGCCATGCCGTTCGCGACCGTCCGAAAATCGGCTGCGTCACCGGAAAAATCTGCTCTCAGCCCATTCGGGAGCTGCATTTCGTCGGCGGCGCGCCGCACCGCCGATGTCGCCGCGTCGAGAGTGTGCCCCGGCGCGATATTATAAGAGATCGTTACAGCTGGAACGACGCCCTGATGGTTCACGACCAGAGGCGTCGATCCCCGCTCTATTCGCGCGACCGCGGTGAGCGGCGCCTGCGTCCCATTCGCGCTCGATACATAAATCTGCGAGAGATCGCTCGGATCACGTTGCCGTGCGGGCAGCGCCTCCATGATCACGCGATACTGATTGCGCTGCGTATAGATCAGATTGTCCTGCCTCTGGCCGAAATAGCTGTTGAGCGCCGCATCGATCGCGGAAATCGAAATGCCGAGCCGCGACGCCGCCACGCGATCGATAATAATGTCGCCCTTCAAGGCTCCGGATTGCCTGTCGGTCGAAACGTCGACGATCTCCGGAATGGCGCGCAGCCGTTGGACGACTTTCGGCGTCCATTCGTTCAATTCATCGACAGCCGAGTCCCAGAGGGTGAATTGATATTGGCCTTTGCTCTGCCGTCCGCCAACTCTTATGTCCTGCGCCGGGACCAGGAAAACGCTCATCCCCGTGACTTCGGTCAGCTGGCGCCTCAATCGCGCGATCACCTCGAAAGTCGTGACATTGCGCTCGCTCGCCGGTCTCAGGCCGATATACATCCGTCCCTGATTGGTCGACGAGGTGAGACCAGAGGAGCCTCCGATCGACGAGCCGACAGTGACGACATCTGGATCGGACGCCACGATCTCGGCCACGACCTTTTGTAGCCGCGCCATTTCGACGAATGAGGTGTCGGCGGAGACCTCCGTCGTCGCATTGATTAGCCCTGTGTCGTCCGGCGGCAGGTTTCCCTTTGGGATGACGCCGTACAGATAAATCGTCGCGACGATGCTGACGACCACCGCCGCCGGTCCGAGCCAGGGATGCGCGATCATCGACCGCAGGCTCTGGAGATAGAACGCTTCTGTCCGTGCGAGGAACCCTTTCCGCTCGCCGCTTCTCGAAGGTCGAGCATGCGTCGCGCCGGGGAACCATGCGCAGACCATAGGCGTGACCGTCAACGAGACAATGGTCGATATCGCGATTGCGAAACTGAGCGTGAACGCGAATTCGGCCAATATGCGGCCCGTGGGACCATCCAAGAACTTGAGCGGAATGAACACAGTGACGAGCGACAGGCTGATGGCGATCACGGTGAAGCCGATCTGCCGCGCTCCCGCGAGAGCCGCCTCCAAGCGGCCCATGCCCTTCTCGGAGCAGCTCGCGATATTCTCGATCATGACGATTGCGTCGTCGACGACAAAGCCGACAGAAATCGTCAGCGCCATCAACGAAATATTGTCGAGAGAAAAGCCTGCGAGCCACATGGCCGCGCCGGTTCCGACGAGCGACAGGGGAACAGTGACGCCGGCGGCGACAACGGGCGTCGCGCGCTTCAGAAAGACGAACACCACGAGCATGACGAGCGCGACGGATATGCCGAGCGTGTGCTGGACGTCGTTCACGCTCGCTCGAATGGAGACGGTGCGGTCAGATTGAATGGCTATCGAAATTCCCGCCGGGACCCATCTCTCGAGCTCCGGCAGCAAGGCTTTGATGCGATCGGCGACTTGCACGACATTGGCGTTGGCCTGCTTGGTGATGACGAGCAAGACGGCCGGCTTGCCGTTGAACCAGCCGGCGGTCGTCCGGCTACGTGTGCCGCGTTCGACAGTCGCGACATCGCGCAGCTTCACGACAGCGCCATTTTCCGCGCGCAGGACGATGTCGCGAAATTCTTCGGGGCTCGATAATTCATCGCTCGCTCCGAGCGTCGTCGACATCGTCGCTCCATCGAAAGCCCCGAGAGGCGATCGAACATTGGCGGAGAGAATGGCGCTCGCGACCGCATCGACGCCCAATCCCATCGTCGCGAGGCGCGCCGGATCGATCTGCACCCGGATGGCCGGCTGCTCTGCGCCGGCGACCTTGACTTCGGCGACGCCGGGAACCCGAG
This sequence comes from Methylosinus sp. PW1, assembly GCF_000745215.1. Classification (NCBI taxonomy): domain Bacteria; kingdom Pseudomonadati; phylum Pseudomonadota; class Alphaproteobacteria; order Hyphomicrobiales; family Methylocystaceae; genus Methylosinus; species Methylosinus sp. PW1. The sequence continues at coordinate 36,320 of NZ_JQNK01000004.1, read as the reverse complement.
ATATTCTTTGCGCGATCACCGTATCGGCGACATCGTAGAGGGATGTCGTCGGCAGCGTGTCGGATGTCAGCGCGAGAATGAGAATGGGCGAGGCGGCCGCGTTGGCTTTGCGGAATGACGGCAAGGCCGACAGATCGGCGGGCAGGTCGGTCGCTGCGGCGTTGAGCGCCGCCTGAACGTCGCGCGCTGCAGCGTCGATATTGCGATTCATGTCGAATTGCAGCGTGATCTGCGTCGAGCTGGGCGAGCTAGACGAAGTAAGCTCGGTGAGGCCGGAAATCGTCGCCAGTCGACGCTCCAAGGGCGCCGCGACCGACGCGGCCATTGTGGAAGAATCGGCGCCCGGCCGAAAGGCGCCGACGCCGATTATCGGCATGTCGACCGCCGGCAGGCTGGCCACCGGAAGAAATGCATAGCCGACAGCGCCGACGAGGAAGAGCGCCGCTGCGAGCAGCGTCGTCGCGACCGGGCGGTGTATGAAAAGAGCCGAGAAGTTCATGTGAGCCGGTTGAGAGGCGAGCCCATACGCCGTCACGCTCGAGCTCGCGAGGCGCCGGGAGCAAGAAGCTATAAATACGATCAATTTAATATGATTACAAGGCCGCGAATGCCTCGAGCGATCATGTGGAGCGCGGCCGCACTTCGAATGATATTTGAACTCGGGCGCCGCTTTGAGCTGATCCTTGGTCGCATTGGCGGTCGCGCGCCACTTCTTCCCGGACTCGTCGTATTTGATCGAGATGGACGAGGGCTGCACCGCGACATAGCGCTCCCCCATTCCGAGCAAGCCGCCGACGGATAGAACATGCGGCCGCGGGGCCTATATCCGCGTTCGAGCGCCGCCCCGATCGGAACGAAAGGCAGAGCAAACTGTAATGCTTCGCCACGGAAAAGGCTCCTTCGAACGGCCTCTTGCTCGAACCCGAGCGCGCATCGCCGTATTTCATGCCGAGCGGCTGCGTCCGGGCGCAGCTGATGGATGCGGAGCTGGCCCAGCGGCTGTTCGCGGAACGCGGCGCCGAGCCTCGGAGCGGGGCGGTCTACCGAACCGGCGCGAAGCCAGTCCAATCGACGAGCGCTAATTCCGACGCCCGAACTCGACTTTCGCGGGCTGTCCAGCCATGAGACGGGACCGAAACGTTTGGAATTCCAGGGCGCTCGAATCATCTCCGCGCAAGACGGATGAAGAGCGCGGAACCGGTCTGTGGATAAATTAAGTAATTTTAACTCGACCGTCTCTGCCGTCCTGTCTAGCTTCTGGCGGCGAGTTCAGGGGACGAAGGGCGGGTCGTCGGTGATCGAGTCGAGGATGAATTGGCGATCGACGCGATCGGTCGAGAGCGGCGTCGATGCGCTCTCCCCTCCGAAACGTCGAACGGCGCAGCGCTTGCGACGTCTCGCGGGAGCGGGCGCCGCGGGAGCGTTGATCGCCTCGCTCGCGGGATGCATGGCGGGGCCGGATTATGCGCCGCCGACGGACGTCGCGCCCGTCAAGTTCAAAGAAAGCGATCGAAAGAGCGCGGCCGTCGGCGCGCGTGAGCGCTGGAAGCCGATCTCGCCGCTCGACATCGCCGATCGCGGCGACTGGTGGCTCGTCTTCAAGGACGAGGATCTCACCAAGCTCGTCGCGCAGGTCGAAATCTCCAATCAGACGGTGGCGGCCGCCGCCGCCGCTTACGATCAGTCGCGGCAGCTCGTGCGGGAAGGCCAGGCCGGCCTCTTTCCGACGGTCACGACCGGCTACACGCCATCGAGAAGCCGTTCCGTCTCGAGCGGCTCGGCCGTCTATTCTAGCAATGTGTCGGTCGCGACCAATCTCGATTGGGAGATCGACGTTTGGGGCCGCATTCGCCGCACAGTGGAGGCCGACGCCGCCGCGGCGCAGGTCAGCGCCGCCGATCTCGCCAATGCGAAGCTCTCCGCGCAAATCCAGCTCGCCGTCGCCTATTTCAGCCTTCGCACTTCCGACGAGCTGCTGGCTTCGATCGAGAGCACGCTCGTGCTGTTTCGCCGCACGCGCGACATTCTGAAGAACCAATATACGATCGGCACCACCTCGCGCGCGGATTTCGTCACCGCCGACAATCAGGTTCTGTCGACCGAGGCGACCGCGATCAATGTCGGATTGCAGCGCGCGCAATATGAGCATGCGATCGCGGTTCTGATCGGGCGCAGCCCGTCGGAGCTATCGATTCGCAAGCGCCGCTGGTCGGGCAAGACGCCGCCCGTCGCGCCCGCGGGCCTTCCCTCGGAGCTGCTGGAGCGCCGACCCGACATCGCTTCGGCGGAGCGGCGGCTGCAGCAGCAGAATGCGCTGATCGGCGTCGCGATCGCCAATTTCTATCCGCGCGTGAGCCTGTCTCCGGCGCTGAATTTCGCGGCCGCCAAGCCCTGGCCGGTGACGGCCGCGCATGAGGCCTGGTCGCTGGCCGGAAGCGCCACGCAGACCTTGTTCGACGGCGGCCTGCTCGACGCGCAGCGCAAGGCGGCCGAGGCGTCTTATCGCCAGGCGGTCGCGACCTATCGTCAGACCGTGCTCACCGCCTTTCAGCAGGTCGAGGACGATCTCGCGTCGATCCGCGCGCTCTCCGCGCAAGTCACGCGACTGGATAAGGCGGTCGCCGAGGCGCGCGAGGCGGTCGACGTCTATTTCAACCAATATCGGGTCGGCACGGTCGCCTTCACATCGGTCGTCACCGCGCAGGCGACTCTGCTCTCCGGCATCGAATCGGCTTTGACGGCGCGGCAGAATCTGTTCATCGCGACCGTCAATCTGATCGGGGCGCTCGGCGGCGGATGGGACGCCTCGCGTCTGCCCGCCATCGACGCGCTCTCGGCGATCGAGCCGCCGCTCCCGGTTCCCGTGAGCGCGCTTCCGGCCGCATTCGAGACCGCGCAGTCAGCGAGATGAAAATGGACGAGAAAGCCCTTCCCCTCGCGTCCGACGCGGCGCCGTCCGGCAGACGCAAGACCGCGAGTCTCGCCGGGCTGGCCGCCTTGCGTCGTTCGCGGATCTTTTATGGCGTGGCGGCGTTGCTCGTCCTCGCCGCATGCTATGCCGCCTATCGTGTGATCGGAACGAAGGAGTCTGTGTCGCCGCGGTCCGCGCGGCGCGCCCTCGGCGGACCGCAGCCGGTCGCCGTGGCCGATGCGGCGCGGCTCGACGTGAAGATCGTTCGCCATGGCCTCCTCGGAACCGTGACGCCAATCGCCAATGTCTCTGTGAAGACACAGCTCGGCGGCTATCTGACCGATATCGGCTTCAAGGAAGGCCAGCTCGTTCAAAAAGGCGATTTTCTCGCGCAGATCGATCCGCGTCCCTATGAGGCGCTGAAGGCGCAATATGAGGGGCAGCTGCTCCGCGACCAGGGCCTTCTCGATCAGGCGCGCGACGATCTGCGCCGCTACCAATCGCTGAAGAAGCTCGATTCGATCGCGCGCCAGCAGGCGGACAATCAGAACTGGGTCGTCAAGCAATATGAAGGCAGCGTCAAAGCGGATCAGGCTCTGGTCGATAATCAGAGCTTGAATTTGACCTATGCGCGCATCGTCTCGCCGATCCGCGGACGCGTCGGCTTGAGGAAGATCGACGCGGGCAGCTATGTGTCGACGGGCGACGCCATCGCCCTCGTCGCGCAGATCGATCCGATCTCGGTGATCTTCGGCGTTCCCGAAGATTATATTCCCGAGATCGCGAGCGCGCAGAAGAAGCGCGGCGCGCTCGAGGTGACAGTCTTCGACCGCTCCGATGCCAAGCAGATCGCGGTGGGGCGGCTGCAGACGCTCGACAACTCCATCGATCCGACGACCGGCATGGTCAGCGGCCGCGCCGAGCTCGAGAACGCCGATGAAAAGCTCTATCCCAATCAATTCGTCAATGTTCACTTGCTGGTCGATATTCACGAAAAGGCGCTGGTCGTTCCGAAGACGGCGATCCGATCGGGCGCCTCCGGCCTCTTCGTCTATAAGGTGACGAATGAAAATCGCGTCGTGATGCAGCAGATCACGCCGTCCGCCGGCGAGCATTACGACGATTTCGCCGGATACAACAATGGCATGGTCGAGATCGCGCAGGGGTTGGCGGAGGGCGAGCGCGTCGTCACCGACGGAGCGGATCGTCTGCGTGACGGCGCGGAGGTCAGGATCGTCGCCGGCGGCGACGGCGTGGCCGCGCCGCCGCCAGAGAAGCGCCGCTCCGACCCAGAACGCGCGCGCGAGCGCCGCCCGCCACGGCCGCCGTCGGAGACGCAGTGAGCGCGCTTCGACGCGCATCCTTTCGGCGAAGCCGGGGCTGAGACATGAATCCCTCGAAGATCTTCATCCTGCGTCCGGTCGCCACGACCCTGCTGATGGCGGCCATCCTGCTCGCGGGATTGTTCGCCTATCGGCAATTGCCGCTCTCCGCTCTGCCGGCCGTCGATTATCCGACGATCCAGGTGCAGACCTTCTATCCGGGCGCGAGCCCGGAAGTGATGACGTCCGCCGTGACCGCGCCGCTCGAGCGGCAGTTCGGCCAGATGCCCGGGCTGAAGCAGATGACCTCGGCGAGCTCCGCCGGCGCCTCGATGATCACATTGCAATTCGATCTCTCTTTGAGCCTCGACGTGGCCGAGCAGCAGGTGCAGGCGGCGATCAACGCCGGCGGCAATCTTCTGCCGCAAGATCTGCCGACGCCGCCGGTCTACGCCAAGATCAATCCCGCCGACGCGCCGATCATGACGCTCGCCGTCACATCGAAGTCGCTGCCGCTGATCGAGGTGGAGGACCTCATCGAGACGCGGCTCGCGCAAAAGCTCTCGCAGCTGCCGGGCGTGGGGCTCGTGGCGATCGGTCATGGCCAGCGTCGCGCGATCCGCGTCGGCTTCAATCCGACGGCGCTCGCCAAATATGGGCTGAACATCGACGATCTGCGCACCGTCATCGCCAACACCAACACCAATGCGCCAAAGGGCGGCTTCGACGGGCCAAAGCAATCCTCGACGATCAACGCCAATGATCAGATCAACGATCCGAAGCAATTCGGCAAGACCATCATCGCCTTTCGCAACGGCAATCCGGTTCGCCTCTCCGATGTGGCGGAGGTGCGCAATGGCCCAGAGAATGACCGCATCGCGTCCTGGGCCAATTCCACTCCGGCGATCATTCTCGACATCCGCCGCCAGCCGGGCGCCAATGTCATCGAGGTCGTCGAGAACGTCAAAGCCATGCTGCCGCAGCTGCGGGCCTCGCTTCCCGCGGCGATCGACATATCGGTGCTGAGCGACCGCACGAACACGATCCGCGCTTCTGTCGAGGATGTCGAATTCGAGCTCGTTCTCGCCGTCGCGCTCGTCGTCCTGGTGATCTTCGCCTTTCTGCGCAATCTGCCGGCGACGCTCATTCCGAGCCTATCGGTCCCCTTGTCGCTCGTCGGCTCCTTTGTCGCCATGTATTTCTTCGGCTTCAGCCTCGACAATCTCTCGCTCATGGCGCTCACCATCTCGACCGGCTTCGTCGTGGACGACGCGATCGTCGTGATCGAGAACATTGCGCGGCACATGGAGGCGGGCGCCACGCCGCTGCAAGCGGCGCTGCGCGGCTCGGCGCAGATCGCCTTCACCATCGTCTCGCTCACCGTCTCGCTCGTCGCTGTGCTGGTCCCTCTGCTGTTCATGGGCGATATCGTCGGACGGCTCTTTCACGAGTTCGCCGTCACGCTGGCCGTGACCATCGTCATCTCCGCCTTCGTCGCTCTCTCGCTCGCGCCAATGCTCTGCGCCAAGCTGCTGCGTCACCGGCCCGACGCGCAACGCGGGCGTTTCGATCGCGCGGCGGAGCGCGCGATCGACGCAATGATCCGCGTCTATGGACGGGGGCTCGACATCGTGCTCGAGCGTCAGCCGACGATGCTCGCCGTGACGGTGGGGACGCTGGCGCTCACCTGCGTGCTCTATGTCGTCATACCGAAAGGATTTTTCCCGCCGCAGGATACTGGCGCCATCCAGGCGATTTCCGAAGCCGCGCAGGACATTTCCTTCGCCGGCATGGTCGAGAAGCAGCGGGCGCTCGGCGACGTGATCCTCCGCGATCCGGATGTGGAGACCGTCAGCTCCTCGGTCGGCGTCGATGGCGCGAACACGACGCTGAACGCCGGACGCTTCTCTATCTCGCTGAAGCCCCGGCCGCAGCGCAGGGCGAGCGTGAACGAGGTGATCGCGCGGCTGCAGGATGCGGCGTCCCAAATTCCCGGCGTGCAGCTCTATATGCAGCCGGTGCAGGATTTGACGATCGATTCGACGGCCAGCAAGGCGGCCTATCATTTCGTGCTCGAGAACGTCGATCTCGCTTCGTTGCGCGAGTGGACGCCCAAGCTCGTCGAGCGGCTTCGCGAGGCGCCCGAGCTCGCCAATGTCGCGAGCGATCTTCAGAGCCGCGGCAAGGCGCTCGACATTGTGATCGACCGCGCCACCGCGGCGCGATTCGGCGTCACCATGGCGGCGGTCGACAATATGCTCTACGACGCCTTCGGCCAGCGCATCGTCTCGACGATCTATATGCAATCGAACCAATATCGCGTCATTCTCGAGCTCGATCCGAAGTTTCATGCGTCGGACGCCGCGCTCGCCGGCCTCTATCTGCCGTCTTCCTCCTCGTCGTCGAGCGGTCAGGTGCCGCTCACCGCGATCATGCGCCTCCAAGAGCGCGACGGACCGCTCCAGATCACTCATCTCGGGCAATTTCCGGCGACGACGATTTCTTTCGATCTCGCGCCGGGCGTCTCGCTCGGCGCCGCGGTGCGGGCGATCGAGGCGGCGCAGGCGGAGATCGAGCTGCCGGAGAGCTTCACGCTCGCGATGCAGGGCGCCGCAGCGGCGTTCACGGCCTCGTCCACCAATGAGCTGCTGCTGATCCTGGCCGCGATCGTGACCATGTATATCGTTCTCGGCGTTCTCTACGAGAGCTTCGTTCATCCGATCACTATTTTGTCGACGCTTCCGTCCGCCAGCGTCGGGGCGCTGCTCGCCTTGATGATCGCCGGCTATGATCTCGACGTCATGGGCGTCATCGGCATTATTCTGCTCATCGGCATCGTGAAGAAGAACGCCATCATGATGATCGACTTCGCGCTCGACGCGCAGCGCGTCGACGGGCTGGCTCCGCGAGAGGCGATCTATCGGGCGTGCCTGCTCCGCTTCCGTCCGATCCTGATGACGACTCTGGCCGCCATGCTCGGCGCCATCCCGCTCATGGTCGGCTCCGGCGTCGGCTCCGAGCTGCGTCAGCCGCTCGGCGTCTCCATCGTCGGCGGCCTGCTCGTGAGCCAGATGCTCACTCTGTTCTCGACGCCGGTCGTCTATCTCTATTTCGATCGGCTGGCGTCGCGCTTCGCGCGGATCGGCGGCGGAGCCGAGGCGCACGCGCGGGCGGAGGCGACCGAATGAATATTTCGGCGCCTTTCATCGAGCGGCCGATTGCGACCATATTGCTGACGGTCGGCTTGACGCTCGCCGGCGCGCTCGCTTTCGTTCGCTTGCCGGTGGCGCCGCTGCCGCAAGTCGATATGCCGGCGCTCTCGGTCTCCGCCTCGCTGCCGGGCGCCTCGCCCGAGACCGTCGCGACGAGCCTCGCCGGTCCTCTGGAGCGAAGGCTCGGCGCGATCGCCGATGTGACGGAGATGACCTCGACGAGCAAGACCGGCCAGACCAACATTGTGATGGTCTTCGGGCTCGACCGCGATATCAACGGCGCCGCTCGTGACATTCAGGCGGCGATCAACGCCGCGGCGGCGGATCTTCCCACCGGGATCTCGTCGAACCCGACCTATCGCAAGTTCAACCCAGCCGATGCGCCGATCCTGATTCTCGCCCTTACGTCGAAATCGCTCTCCCGCGCGCAGCTCTATGACGCGGCGAGCAATGTTCTTCAGCAGCGGCTGTCGCAATTTCCCGGCGTCGGACAAGTCGCGATCAACGGCGGCGCTTCGCCTGCCGTGCGTGTCGAGCTCAATCCATCGGCGCTGTTCAAATATGGCGTCGGCCTCGAGGATGTGCGCGCGGCTCTGGCTTCCGCCAACGCCAATAGTCCCAAGGGCGATATTATTCGCGGCGGCGCGCGTCGGCAGGTCTACACGAATGATCAGGCGACGCGCGCGGATGATTATCTGCCGCTGATCGTCGCCTATCGCAACGGTAATCCCGTGCGCCTCGCCGATCTCGCAGAGGTGACGGATTCGGTCGCCGATGTGCGCAACGCGGCGATCGTGCAAGGAATGCCCGCGATCGTATTGAGCATTTTCCGCCAGCCGGGCGCGAATATCATCGAGACAGTCGATCAGATCAAGGCCCAGCTTCCCAAGCTCGCGGCGGCGATGCCGAGCGACGTCGAGATTATTCCGACCTCCGATCGCAGCACGACGATTCGCGCCTCTCTGCGAGACACCGAGCTCACATTGCTCGTCGCCGTCGCGCTGGTCATTCTCGTCGTCTTCCTGTTCATCGGCGAGTGGCGCGCCGCGCTGGTGCCGGCCGTCGCTGTGCCAGTGTCGGTCGCCGGCGCATTCGGCGCCATGTATCTTCTCGGCTACAGCCTGGACATTCTGTCGCTGATGGCTTTGACGATCGCAACGGGCTTCGTCGTCGACGACGCAATCGTCGTGCTCGAGAATATCGAGCGTCATCTCGAGGCGGGTCTGTCGCCGCGCGAGGCGGCGCTGCGCGGCGCGCGCGAGGTCGGCTTCACCGTCATTTCGATCAGCCTGTCGCTGATCGCGGTGTTTCTACCCTTGCTGATGATGGGCGGACTGCTCGGACGACTGTTTCGAGAATTTTCGGTCACGCTGTCGATCACGATTCTCATCTCGCTCGTCGTCTCGTTGACGACGACTCCGATGCTCTGTTCGGTGCTATTGCGCGCCGGCCCGCGCCGCGAGCGCCGTCCGATCCGGCCCTTCGCTCTGATCGCGCGCGGCTATGAGAGAAGCCTCGCTGCGGCTTTGCGTCATCGCGGTCCCGTCATGCTTTCGCTCGTCGCCGCGATCGCATTGACCGTCACTCTATTCGTCATCATTCCGAAAGGCTTTTTTCCGGAGCAGGACACGGGTCGCCTGCAAGGATCGATTCAGGCGGATCAGAGCGCATCGTTTCAATCCATGAAGGAGAAGCTGGAAGAGTTCATCGCGATTATCCAAAATGATCCCGCGGTCGAGGTGGTGGCGGGCAACACGGGGGCGGGCAGCGGAGGCGGGCCGCCGGGCTCCGTGAGCTCCGGCTCGGTGTTCGTCACGCTGAAGAAGCTCGCCGAACGCGACGTGACCTCCGCGCAGGTCATCGAGCGGCTGCGGCCCAAGCTCGGCCAGGTCGCCGGCGCGCGGCTCTTTCTCCAGCCGGTGCAGGATTTGCGCGCCGGCGGGCGGCCCGGCGGCGCGCTCTATCAATATACGCTTCTGGCCGACAGCTCGGCCGAGCTCTCCGAATGGGCTCCGAAGCTGATGCGGGCGCTGCAAGGCAGCAGCGTCGTTACGGATGTGAATACGGATCAGCAGGAAAACGGCGTCGAGACTTATATCGACATCGATCGGGACACTATGTCTCGTCTCGGCCTCACGCCGGCGCAGATCGACAATACGCTCAACGACGCGTTCGGGCAGCGGCAAGTGTCGACGATCTACAGCGAGATCAACCAATATCGTGTCGTGATGGAGGTCGCGCCACGCTATTGGCAGGACCCGCAGATTCTGCGCGAGATCTATGTGAGCACGGCGGCCAAGCCGGCGAGCGGCACGGCCTCCTCCGTGCTGCCGGCCGGCTCCGTCACTTCGGCGACGTCATCGGCGACCGCCAATCTTTCGCTCGACTCGGCCCGCAACGCCTCGACCAACGCCATCGCCAATTCCGGCCGCAGCGGCGCCTCGAGCGGCTCGGCCGTGAGCACCGCGGTCGAGACGATGACGCCGCTGGTCGCTTTCACGCGCATGAAGCGAGGCGCGACGCCGCTCGCGATCAATCATCAAGGACCTTTCGTCGCGGCGACGATCTCCTTCAATCTCGCGATCGGCGCGTCGCTCAGCGACGCGGTGGCGGAGCTCGATCGCGTGAGCGCCGAGATCCGCATGCCTGCGAGCGTGCATCGGGGGATGGAAGGAATCGCTCGCGTTTTTCAATCGTCTCAGAATGACATGCCTTTGCTGATCGGGATGGCGCTGGCGGCGGTCTATATCGTGCTGGGCATGCTCTATGAGAGCTATCTGCATCCGATCACGATCCTTTCGACTCTGCCATCCGCCGGGGTCGGCGCGCTTCTCGCGCTGTTCGCCTTCGGCTCGGAGCTCGATGTCATCGCGCTGATCGGCTTGTTTCTGCTTATCGGCATCGTGAAGAAGAACGCCATCATGATGATCGACTTCGCGCTCGACGCCAAGCGTCAGAGAGGGTGGAGCGATCGTGACGCGATCGTCGAGGCCTGCCGTCTACGGTTCCGTCCGATCATGATGACGACGGCGGCGGCTCTGTTCGGCGCCATTCCGCTGGTGGCGAGCTTCGGCGATGGAGCGGAAATTCGGCGTCCGCTCGGCATCGCGATCGTCGGCGGCCTCCTGCTCAGCCAATTGCTGACGCTGTACACGACGCCGGTGCTCTATCTGACATTCGCCGATCTTCGTGGCCGGATCGCGCGTTCGCTTGCGGCTCGCGGACGACGCGCTTGAAAACGGCGGCTCGTTCGCCGCTTTTCCCGTGCGGCGTGGTCATGTCGGCTCTGTTTCAGGCGCTGATCTCGCTGGTGAAATATGTCGCCGATCCGGTCGACACGCTCGCCACCATCACCTTCTGGCCCTCGCCATCGCTATATCAGCTCGATATATATTGGTGGAGCGGGCGCACAACCGATTTTGCGGACGTTCTCGTTCGTGGGCGCGGATGGGCTTTTGTTCTTTGTTCGTTCTCGCGCATGCGCTACGCTGAAACTCTGTTCGATTCGGCATTGGCGCATGGCGACACTGATCATCACGGAAAAGGCCAGTCAGGCGAAAGATCTTCGCGCGGCGCTCGGCGGGCGCTTCGGGCAGATTCTGCCGGCGGAGGGTCATTTGCTTCGCTTGGCCGAGCCCGAAGAGATCAACCCTGTCTGGAAGCGCTGGTCCTGCGTCGTCCTCAAGCCGGACGGGCTCTATCCGACTCGCGAAGCCATGCAAGGCAATAAATCCGCGAAGCTCCGGGCCATAGCGACGGCGCTCTCCGCCTGCGACGATGTGATACTCGCGACCGACTGCGATCGCGAGGGGCAGCTGATCGGCCAGGAAATCCTGGATCATCTCGGCTATCGCGGGCGCGTGCGGCGGGCTCTGTTCACCGCCCAGGACCCGAAGACGCTGCAGCAGGCTTTCGCCCGGCTGAAGCCCAACGCCGACATGCGCCCGCTCTATGAGGCGGCGGTGGCGCGCCAGCAGGCCGATCAAATCTTCAACCTGTCGCTGACGCGGACGGCGACGAAGACATTGCTCTCGCCCGGCGCTCGCGGCGTGATCGGAATCGGTCGGGTCAAGACGCCGACCTTGGCGATCGTCTGCCTTCGCGAATTGGAGATCCGCAATTTCCGGCCGGAGGATTATTTCGAGGTCGTCGCCACAGCGACCGTCGAAGGCGGCGGCTTTTCGATGCGCCATGCTCCGGCGCCCAAGGCGCGGATCAAGACGCGCGCCGAGGCCGAGACGATCGCCAGAGCCGCCAATGGCCATCAGGGGCCTCTCGGCGTCGCCGTCGATGAAAAGCGGCAGGCGCCGCCGCGTCTCTTCGATCTCCCATCCTTGCAGAAGACCTGTGGCCAGCGCTGGGGATGGACCGCCGACAAGACGCTGTCCGTCGCGCAGGCGCTCTATGATGGCGATGGCAAGAAGCTCATCACCTATCCGCGGGCGGAGGCGCGTTATCTGAGCGAAAATCAGATCGGCGACGCGCCGGCGATCGTCGCCGCGCTGACGCGCCTGCGCGGCTTCGCGCGGCTGGAGATCGCCGCTCCGGTGATCCGACGCGGCAAGTCCGGCCATTTCTGCGACAAGGCGCTGGAAGGCGTCTCGCATCATGCGGTCGTGCCCAATGTCAACGTTCTCGACGATCTCGAGGCCCGCTTGGCGCGTCTCGACGAGGATGAGAAGCGGCTGTTCGCTCTCATCTGCCGTTCTTATCTCGCCGCCGTGATGCCCGATTACGAATATCGGCAGACCATCGTCACAATGGCGGTTCCGATCGCGGGCCGAAGCGCGGCCGAATTTCGCGCCGTCGGCCGGATTCCGCTGCGGCTCGGCTGGAAGGCGGTCTATCAGGCGATCGAGCCGGACGCCGAGACAGAGGCCGAGCAGACGCTGCCCGCGCTCCGTGACGGCGAGCGCGCGAGCTTGTCCGAGCCGCGCGTGGAAGCGAAGAGAACGCAGCCGCCGCCTCGATACAATGAAGGCACGCTCGTCGATGCGATGCAGAATGCATGGCGCTTCGTCGATGATGTCGCGCTTCGCGACCGGCTGAAGGAAGCCAAGGGGATCGGCACGCCCGCGACGCGGGCGGAGATCATCAAGGGATTGAAGCGGCAGAATCTGTTGACAGCGGATGGCAAGCTGGTGCTGCCGACGCCTGCCGGGCTGCAATTGTTCGAGCTGCTGCGCGGCGCCGCGCCCGCGCTCGTCGATCCCGCGACGACGGCTCTGTGGGAGATGCGCCTCGATGAGATTCTCACCCGCAAGGCGGATTATCACGCCGTCATCGATGGCGTCGCCACAGCTGCGGGGGAGCTGATCGATGCTCTGGTCGGAAAATCGAATGGAAAAGTCGAGCTGACCACCTCGGCGCCGGCGCGTCGATCGGGACGTCGCCGCCGCAGCGGACCGGCCGATTCTCGCGCCGCGGCGCCGAAGAGCGCGAGCGCTGGTCCGCGTCGTCGCGCGTCGAAGGCGAAATCACCCGCATCGCAAGAGAGCGTCGGCGAAGAGCGCGCCGGTCGCGCCAGAGCGCCGACCGAGAAAATGGTCGCCTATGCGCAAAATCTCTCGCGGGCCAAGAAAGTGAAATTGCCTGAAGGCTATCGTCAGGACTTCGACGCCTGCCGCAAGTTTCTCGACGAGCATGCGCGATAGCGCCCGCGTCTTTCGCGTCACCTCGATAGTCGCCCCTCGTCGTCGATCGGCGACAGATAGGACGGAGGGGCGTTTCCCCATGACCAGAGCGCGAGGTTGAGATCGTCCTCGCTCGTTCCCGGGGCGAAGCTGCGAACCAGCAGCCCGCAATAGCCGGCGCCGATCAGCCGCCGGGCGAAGCTCTGTGTTCTCGCTTCGCCGCTCGCGCGCATCTCGTCGCGCCAGGTCGAGGCCGCCAGCGCGGCGGCGTCCATGCCTTCGCTCGCCAGCGCCGTCGCATCCCGCGTATCGAATATTCGTTCGAGATCGGCGTCGTAGGACACGAGCGTGGTGGGCTGCAGACTGCCGACCTGATTGGCCTCCCGAATGGCGGTCATGATCGAGAGGCAGCAATAGAGCGCGGGAACGCCTTTGGGATTGAATCGACCGCCATACGGCGCGGCCCCGTAGCCCGAGAGCGGCTCGCGCGCATAGACGGGATTGAGCGCGCGATAGAGCTTGCCCCTATAGGCTATGGCCGCGCTCAGGCGTGGACGCCCGCGTCGACGGCGTCGATATAATCGAGCACCTCATCGGCTCGGCCGCTCTTGACGAGCTGCATGGCGGTGAAGCCAGAAAAGCCGGCGAGCGGTTCCGAGCGGTACCAGGCATAGGCCAGAAGCGCCGAGCCGAAGCGCGGCTCGACCTTGTTGAGGATCTCGACCATCTCCCGCAGGCGACGCTGCGTCTTATCGGAGCGAAGCCGGCCGGCCCGCTGCACGGCGTCCTTGCCCAGACCGGCGGTGCGGGCGATCTCCTCGCTCGAGGTGCGGAGCATGTCCGCGATCTTGCGGGGCGCGAAAATCCCATCATCCGCATATCGAGCCAGGCTCATTGTTCCGCCTCCGCTGGATGCCGAATATTATGACGCAATATAGCGTCACAATGAGCGGCATTCAATGGGCATGCTTTCGCCCTTTCTAGAGGCTCGTCGCGTCCTCATGGTTTGCGGCTCGGCCTTCTCCTGCAGGCCGATATGCGCGAGAAAGCCGTCGACCATAGTCTCGGTCGAGAAGCGCGCCGCGACGCGGGGCGCATTGTCGGCGAGCTCGGCGTGCAGCGCGTCGTCGGTCAGCAGGCGTTCGATCTGCCGCGCGAGATCGCCGCTGTCCCAGCATCGAAAGACGCCGAGGCGCTCGACGCAGCGCTGAAGGCGCGCGGCTATCAGGTCTGGCGCGCGCTGATGAACTTCTACGTTCAACCGCTCCGGCGCAGCACGCCGAGCGTGCGGATTTCCAATGATGTGCTCGCGACGCTCTCTTGCTGCGGAATGGATGGGTCGCATCGCGGCTGCGATCTTCTCTGGACGCATCCCACGAGGCGCTGGCGAGCTGCGCTAGTTTGGAAGCATAACAATTCTACATTTGACGGCGACGCAGCCTATATTGTTGTATAATATATATAAATCGCTATTTGTAAATGTTTCAATATAGGCGCCGCCGCGATTGACCTTATGTGTCGCACTTAATACTATAAATATAGTAGCGATATATGAGCAATAAAGGTATATATCGAAATGCGCAGCCCTCGCTGGCCCCGGACATCAAGTCAGTCTCGAGTAAAAACGCGGCCTGATAGCCGCATGGATGGGGGCAGAATGCTGAGCGCCGCCGCGCTTCTGCTTCTCGGCGTCGAGGGCTCCGCGCATGCGGAGCCGGGCGTCACGTCATTGCCCGCCGTCGCAGTCGATGCGCCCAAAGAGAAGCCGCGGCCGGTCGTTCGCCAGAGCGCGGTCGCCGCGCATGTCGGGCGAGCGCGAGCACGTGCTGCGACGACGCCCGCGCAGAGGCGCGCGCCTTCGCCGTCCGTCGGCGCGACGCCATCTGCGGCGCCCGTGCTGTTTCAGGCTCCATCGCAAGCCGAGCTCGGCAATCTGCCGAAGGAATATGCCGGTGGTCAGGCGGCGCGTGGCGCGCGCCTCGGCATGCTCGGCAATCGCGATTTTCTCGACGCGCCCTTCAATGTGACGAGCTACACCTCGAAGCTCATCGAGAACCAGCAGGCGCGCACGCTCTCCGACGTGCTCGAGAATGATCCTTCCGTGCGCTTCACCGTGTCTTCCGGTCAGGTCCGCGAGAATTTCCGCATTCGTGGATTTTCCGTTCTCGTCAGCGAGACGGCGCTCAACGGACTCTATGGCGTCGCGCCGGACGGCCGCGTGCCGACCGAGTTTCTGGAGCGAGTCGAGGTGCTGAAGGGACCGGCTGCGCTGTTGAGCGGCATGGCTCCCTATGGCGCCGTCGGCGGATCGATCAATCTCGTCACCAAGCAGGCCGGCGACACGCCCGTGACGAGCGTCACCGGCGATTATACGTCGAACTCGCAATTCGGAACGCATATCGACGTCGGCCGCCGTTTCGGTCAGGACAACGCCTTCGGCGTTCGCTTCAATGGCGCCTATCGCGGCGGCGACACGACGCTCGACTACCAATCGCGCGAACGTGGGCTCGAGGCGCTCGCGCTCGACTATCGCGGCGAGAAGCTGCGCATCGCGCTCGACGCCTATTTCAACCAGGAGATCGCGCGCGGCGGCGTGCCGATGATGGCGAGCTTCACCGGAACCGGCGTCGCCGCCGCGCCGGATTCCAGCAATAATATTTTCCGCGGTCTCTCCGGCCGAATGAACAACTCCGGCGCCATGGGGCGCGTGGAATATGATCTCGCCGACAATGTCACTCTGTTCGCGAGCGCGGGCGCGATCGATGCGCGCTTCAACGGGCTGACGAACTCGACCGTCGCGACCAATGTCAATGTGCTCGGACGCTACAGCGGTACCTCCGTTGATCTGCGCGGCTATACCGACACGATTTCGTTTCAAGGCGGCTTGCGCGCCGACTTCCGAACCTTCGATATCGGCCATCGGTTGTCCTTGAGCGCGGCCAATCTCGAATCGAAGACCGGCTCGGCCGTTCAGCGTAGCTCGGCCTATGTGTCGAGCATCTACTTCCCCGTCACGCCGCTCATCGCGCGCGATCCGGGAGAAGCGCCGAAATCGACCGATACCACGCTCTCGAGCATCGCCCTCGCTGACACGCTCTCCGCCTTCGACGATCGGGCGCAGCTCATTCTCGGCCTCCGCGCGCAGCGTGTTCAGACCAAGAGCTACAATACGACGACGGGCGCCGAGACGAATTATTACGACGAGAGCGCGGTGACGCCCGCTTTCGGCCTCATCATCAAGCCTCTGCCGATATCCATGTCGCTCTATGCCAATTACATCGAGGGTCTGACCCAGGGCGACCGCGTCACCGACACGGCGGCGGCGAATTATAATCAGATATTTCCGCCCTATAAATCGCGGCAGATCGAGACGGGCGTCAAATGGGACGCCGGAACGATCGCCAACACGCTGAGCTTCTACGAGATCGAGAAGCCGAGCCTCATCAAGAGCGGCAATGTCTACAATTCGGACGGACGCCAGAAAAACCAAGGCATAGAGTGGAATGTGTTCGGCGAGATCGTCGAAGGCGTGCGTATTCTCGGCGGCGCGGCCTATACGATCGGCGTGCTCACCAAGACGGCGAATGGCCAGCTCGACGGCAAGACCGCCTATGGCACGCCGAAATGGCAGGTCAATCTCGGCGGCGAATGGGATACGCCTTTCGTTCCGGGGCTGACGCTCGAGGGGCGCGTCGTCTATACGAGCGCGCAATTCGTCAACTCCGCCAACACGCAGAAAATACCGGAATGGGCGCGGCTCGACGCGGGCCTGCGCTATTCGACGCAGCTCCTCGACAAGAAAGTCACCTTCCGCGCCAATGCGAATAATCTGCTCGATCATAATTATTGGGCGGGATCCTATTTCGCGGACGGCATCGTCATTTTGAGCTCGCCGCGAACGGTTCTCTTATCCGCGACCGTCGACTTCTGAGGAGAGAGAAATGCCGGCGGCGCTCGTCCATTCATCGGCTCTCGCGCTCGTCGTCGCCGGCGCAGCCTGTCTCTATCTCGCCTCGCCGCGCCAATCGCTCTTGCGCCTTCAGTGGCGGAAGGCGGGCCACTTTGCCGCGGCCTTTCTCCTCGCCGCTTGGATGGTCTGGCGGATTCGTCTCGAATCCTCGACCGCCTTCTTCGCGACGCTCGCTGCGCTGATGCCGCTGCTGATCGCATTGCCGAGCCTCATCGCGCTGAATGGGAGGAAGTAGGCATGGGCGAGTTTCGCTCCGATTGGCTGAGCAAAAGCATCGCCGGCTCTGTGCTCGGCTTCACATTGGCGGTCGCTCTCGCCGGCCTCTTCGCCGTCGCCGGCCCCGGCGGCCTCGAGGCGCGCAACAAATATCAGTTCGTGATGTGGCTCGTCGCGCCGATCTGGCTCGGCGTCGCCAGCCTCGTCTTTCTGTTTCGCAGCGGACGCGCCGCCTTTCTGTGGCTCGGCGGCGCAAATCTTCTCGCCTTCGGCGGACTCTATCTCTGTCGGCGACTTCTGCACTGAGGACGACAAATGCGCGGCGAGATTTTGCGGCTCTACAAGAGCGTTCACACATGGACCGGCATCGCGACCGGCATGCTGCTCTTCGTCTGCTTCTACGCCGGCGCGCTCACCATCTTCGCGGAGCCGCTCTCCCATTGGGCTTCGCCTCCGATCGGCGGCTCCATTTCGACCGAGGACGCCGATCGCCTCGTCGAGAAGACATTGGCGGCGCGGCCCGAGGCGGCCAAAGACTTCACGCTCCGGCTCGCGACGGCGAACGAGCCGGCCCGCTTGACTTGGCGCAAGAGCCGCAGCGACGATGTCGTCTGGTCGGCGACGCTCGGCGCGGACGGCGAATTGCGCATCGAGCGCTCGAACGCTTTTGGCGTCGGCGCCTTTGTGGACATGATCCATCGCACCGCCGGCCTTCCTCTCGATCGCGAGACCGGAACGACAGTGATGGGCGTTGTGAGCGCCATCTACGCCGTCGCGCTCGTCTCCGGCCTCATCCTGGTTCTGCCCTCCATCGCCAAGGATTTTCTGGCGCTGCGACTCACCGCGAATTTGAAGCGAATGTGGCTCGATGCGCATAATCTCGTCGGCGTCGCGAGCTTCCCCTTCCATCTCGTCATCGCGTTGACGGCGGTCGTGTTCGGCCTGCACGAGCCGATCTATGACGCTTTGGATCATGTCGTCTATGACGGCAGGCTGCCGATAATCATGCGCTCGACCGGCCCTTTGGGAGGCGCAAAGCGCGACGAGCAGAAGGCGCCGATGAAGCCGGTCGCGGAATTGGCCGCAGCCGTCGAATCCGTCTCGCCGCAGTTCTCGCCGAACAGCCTGCATTATCGCGACGCGGATACGCGTGGCGCGCTCGTGCGCGTCGTCGGAGAGGATCAGCGCTTTCTGTCGCGCGGCGGCGGCTTCGCCGTCGTGCGTGGCGCGACCGGAGAACTCGTCAATGTCGATTACCTCCCGGAGAAGCAGAGCGGCTGGACCGCCGCCGTGTCGCCTTTCTTCGCGCTGCATTTCGGCAGCTATGGCGGCGAGCCCGTGCGCTGGGCCTATTTCTTTCTCGGTCTCGCCGGCGCCTTCCTGTTCTATTCCGGCAATCTCTTGTGGATCGAATCGCGTCGGCGGACCGCGCGCCGCCATGGGGAGCAGGTCGTGCAGACGACGGCCTCGCGCCTCATGGCGGCGGCGTCGATCGGCGTGTGCCTCGGATGCGTCTGCGCGCTCTCCTTCGCCATCGTCTCCACCAAATGGCTCTATGGCCATGTCGAGGACGTCGAGGCGTGGCGACATTGGGTCTATCACGCTGTCTTCTTCGGCGCTGTCGCCTTTGCGTTTCTGCGCGGCGCGGCGCGCGCTGGAGTCGAGCTGGCCTATCTCGCGGCGGTCGGCGCTCTCTCGCTTCCCCTCACCAGCGCGGTCGCTCTGGCGGCGCCCGGCCTCGGGCCGTGGGCGGCGGCCGATCCGATCAGCGCCGGCGTCGATATCGTGGCTTTGTGCGCAGCGCTCTGCTTTGGGGCTCTGGCGCGGGTGACGGCGCGCCGCGTCGAGCTGGGGCCGATCGACAGCGTCTGGTCGACGCGCCGACGGCAGGAGCCGGCCCCAGGCGCCGCAATTCCGGTTTCTTCGAACAGATGCGCCGTTGCGGTCGGCGCTGGTGAAGGAGACGACATCCATGGATGACGCGCAGATCAATCCTTTCGACGACGAGCGGCTGAGCTTCGTCGTTCTCGTCAACGCACGCGCGCAATTCAGCCTGTGGCCGGATTTCTCCGCCGATCCGAAAGGATGGCGCCGTGTCTTCGGTCCGGGAACGCGCCTGCAATGCATGCAATATGTCGACGATCATTGGATCGACATGCGCCCGCGCGCAGAGGCCGGCTGACGCGCCGTTTCACGCCTGTTTCGTGACGTTTCGATTTTCAAAGGACTGATCGTGCTCGCAGACATCGCTCCAGAGCGGCCGCTCGCGGCTGCGCAGACGCTTCCGCTCGTCGCGGCGCAACCCGGCATATGGATGGCGGAGCAGCTCGCCGCCGCCTCCAACGCTTATGTCGTCGCGCAATATGTCGAGCTGAAAGGCAGGCTGGACGTCGCCTGCTTCAGCGCTGCGGTCCGTCTCGGGCTCGCGGAGGCCGATCTCGTCCATGCGCGCTTCGTCGAGACGGAGGAGGGGCCTGCGCAGCTCGTGCCGAACAATGTGCAGGCGGTCGATCTGCCGGAGCCGGAGCTGATCGACCTGACGGGTGAAGCCGATCCGGCCGGCGCCGCGCGGCGGCTGATGCGCGACGATCTGGAGACGCCTCGGACGCTCGCGGGCGAAGCGCCGCTCTACCGGCACATGTTGTTTCGCCTCAGCGCGGAGGGGTCGGCTCCCGGCGGCGCCGAACGTTGGTTCTGGTTTCAACGCTATCACCATCTTTCGGTGGACGGATATGGCTTCACGGCGATCGCGCGACGCGTGAGCGAAATCTACACCGCGCTGCGTCGCGGGCTGGCTCCTTCGCCTTCGCCTTTCGTTTCCTTCGCCGAGGTTGTGAAGGAATATGCGGCCTATGACGGCTCGCCGACGCAAGCCGCCGATCGGCGATTTTGGGCGGAGCATGCGCGCGATCTGCCGCAGGCTGTCACTCTGTCGTCGCGGCGCGCGCCGGCGGACGGAAAATTCACGCTCCCATTGCGCGAGCGGATCGCGCTCGATGCGCAAACGACCGCGCTTCTGTCCGTGCATGCGACGGCCGGGCGCGTTTCCGTCGGCGTGATGGCGATGGCTGCGGTCGCCGTCTATCTGCGCCGCATGACCGGCGCGGCGCGTCTCTCTGTAGGCGCGCATTTCATGCGGCGCATGGGCTCTGTCGCATTGCATGCGATCGGGCCGGTGGTGAATGTCCTGCCGCTGCAGATCGCGATCGACGCCGACATGTCCTTCGTCGACGTCGCCGCCGCGCTCGGGCGCGAATTGGACATGGTGCGTCGCCATCAGCGATACGAGGCCGAGCAGCTGCGGCGCGATCTTAGCTTCCTCGCTTCTGGACGCGCGCTCCATGGGCCGCTGCTGAATTTCAAGGTGTTCGACTATCGCCTCGACTTCGCGGGCGTCGAAGGGATCACGCATCAGCTCGCTTCCGGCCCGGTCGAGGATATCGAATTCGACCTCTATCTCGCCGAGCGCGAGCTCATCGTCGATCTCGTCGCCAATGGCGCGCGTTACGGGGGGCGCGAGCTGGAGCTCCATGCCGAGCGGCTCGCGCGCTTCGCGCGTCGGCTCGCCGAAAGCCCGCAAACGGCGATCGGCGAGATCGCGCTCATGACGGAGAGCGAAACAACGCTGATCGCAGCGGTCAATGACACGCGGCGCGTCATACCGCCAGCCTCTGTGTGCGACCTCTTGCACGCGCAGGCCGAGCGCACGCCGGACGCGCCGGCATTGATCGATCGCCGACATAGGCTGGCCTATCGCGAGATGCGCGCCCAGGTCGCGCGGCTGGCTCTCGCTCTGGCCGCGGCGGGAGTGGTTCGCGGCGATCGCGTCGCCGTGGCGCTTCCGCGCTCGGTGCATCTGAGCCTGGCGCTGATGGCGGCGCTCGAGGCCGGCGCCGCCTATTTGCCGCTCGACACGAGCTATCCCGATGAGCGGCTCGCTTACATGGTCGAGGATGCGTCGCCACGGCTCATTATCACCAATAGCGCTCTGCGCGGGCGCTTCGAGACGATGGCTCCGCTCCTGATCTTCGATGCGCTGGCAATCATCGAAACGGATGCCTCCTACGCGCGTGTCGCCTCGCCTTCGCCAGAAGACGCGGCCTATATCATCTACACGTCCGGCTCGACCGGACGGCCGAAGGGCGTCGTCGTTCCGCATGGGGCGGTGGTCAATCTCCTGCTCTGGCTGCAGCACGAATATCGGCTCGCCAGCGACGATGTCGTGCTGCAGAAGACGCCTTGCAGCTTCGACGTCTCGGTCGGCGAGTTCTTCTGGCCGCTGACGGCGGGCGCGCGCCTCGTGATGGCGCCGCCGGAAGTGGATCGCGATCCGGCAGAACTGCTGCGCGTCATTCGCGAGCATCGCGTCACCACGCTGAATTTCGTGCCCTCGCTGCTCTCCGCCTTTGTGGCGGCCAGGCGCGCGACCCCGGGCGCCGATCCGGAAAAGACCGCGCTGCGGCGCGTCTTCTGCATCGGCGAGCCGCTGTCGCGCGAGCTCGCGGAAGCTTTCGAGCGCACCTTCCATGCGCCGTTGCACAATGTCTACGGCCCGACCGAGGCGACGGTGGAGGTCACTTATCAGCCGGCTTTCGGCGCGGCGTTGGCGACGGCGGAAGGCGTCGGCGTGCCGGTCGGACGGCCGCTCTGGAATTGCGGCTCGCGCGTGCTGGACGCGCGGCTGCGTCCGGTCCCGATCGGCGTCGCCGGCGATCTCTATCTGACTGGGGCGCAGCTCGCCCAATATTATTGGCGGCGGCCGTCGCTCACGGCGAGCCGTTTCGTCGCCGATCCAGAAGGCGACGGCGAACGAATGTATCGCACCGGCGACATCGCCCGTTGGCTGCCGAGCGGCGTTCTCGATTTTCTCGGCCGCAATGACGATCAGCTCAAAATCCGCGGCCAGCGCATCGAATTGGGCGAGATCGAGAGCGCGCTTTTCGAGCAGCCCGGCGTCGGCGGGGCGGCGGCGGTCGCGCGTCTCTTCGGCTCCGCGGCCGGGGAGGGCGACGCGCGCCAGATCGTCGCCTATGCGACGCCGGATGCGCCTGGGCGCGCGCTCGACGCGGATGCGCTGCGCGCCGCTCTGGCGCGTCGCCTGCCGGCCTATATGACGCCGGTCGCCATCGTTGTGCTCGAGGCCTTCCCGCTCGGCGCGAGCGGCAAGCTCGATCGCAAGGCGCTGCCCGATCCGTCCGTAGACGCGCCGACGGCCCGCCCGCCGGCGCCCGGACTGGAGACGCTGCTCGCGGAAGTATTCGTCGAGGTCCTGCGCCTCGAGACGGTCGGCGCGCAGGATGATTTCTTCTTTCTCGGCGGCGACAGCATTTCCGCCATCGGCCTCTGCGCTGCGCTGCGCAAGCGCGGATATAGGCTGCGGCCGCGCGACGTCTTCGAGCGGCGCAACATCGCCGCAATGGCGGCCGCGCTGCGCCGCGCCGACCAGGACGCGAGGACTCTTCTCGACGACGGCGTCGATGCTGCGACGGTCGAGGCGCTGCGGGCGCGCCATGGGGCGCTAGCGGCCGTTCTGCCGGCGCTGCCGCTGCAAGAGGGGCTGCTGTTCCACGCCGGGCTCGGGGAGAGCGCGAGCCGCTACAACGCCGTCTCGCGCTTCACTCTCGACGGGCCGCTCGATGTCGGTCGGCTGCGCGACGCGCTCGAGGCGCTGTTGCGCCGCCATCCGCAGCTCGCGGCGATTTTCGACGTCGAGCAGGGCAGAGCGTTCCAGATGCTGCCGCTCGTCGAGGGACCGCAGGCGCTGCGCCGCTGGCCCTGGAGCGAGCGCTGGCTGGCGGAGCCCGGTCCGCGGGAGCAGGCCGCCGCGCTCGAGAAAATCGAGCGCGAGGAGCTGGCCCGCGACCTTCTGGCCGAGAGCGGCGGCCGCCGCATGCTGGCGCGCGCCGTGCTGGTTCGGCTGGCGGAGGAGCGCCATGCGCTTGTCCTCGTCTGCCATCATCTCATCGGCGACGGCTGGTCCTCCGGCGTGATGCTGCGCGATCTTCTCGCCGCCTACGCCGGCGCCGCGCTCGCGCCGATCCTTCCCGATTACCCGAGCGTCGTCCGCCGCCTCGCCGCGCGCGACCCCGAGCCCGCCCGCGCCGCATGGCGGGAGGCGATCGCCGGCGTCGCGCCGACCTTGCTGTTCGATCCCGCCGCCGCATTCGGCGAGACGCATGAATTGCCGCTCGCTCTGCGGCCCGGCCTGGCGAAGCAGCTGGAGGCGTTCGGACGTCGGCGCGGATCGACCCTCGCCACTCTGCTGCAGGGCGTTTTTGCAGCCTTTCTCGGCGCGATGACGGGGCGCTGCGACATCGTTTTCGGCGCGCCGGTTTCCGGCCGCTCGGAGGCGGAGGCCGGGCTCGACGCGCATATCGGGCTCTTCACCAACACGCTGCCCGTGCGCGTGCGGCTGCGGCCAGATCTGCCGCTCGCCGTGCAGCTCGCCGAGCTTCAGAGCCGGCAGATCGCCCTCATGGAGCATGACGGGCTCGGCCTCGGCGAGATCCAGCGCCTCGCCGGCGCCTCGACGCTGTTCGACGCTCTGCTCGTCGTCGAGAATTATCCAGAGGACGTCGGTCTCTATTCGCAGGATTTCGCTGGCCTGCGCCTCGTCGGCGCGCGCAATCGCAGCTATTCGCATTATCCGCTGACGCTGATGGCGCTGCCGGGCCGGGAGATGGAGCTGCGGCTCGAATATCGCGAGGGCGTCGTCGAGCCGGAGCGTCTCGGCCGCCGCATCGTCCGGCTGCTCGAGCAGCTCGTCGACGCGCCGGAAGCTCCGCTCGCTTCGCTCGATCTGCTGACGCCGGACGAGCGGGAGACGATCGCGGCCGTCAATGATACCGGCGTCGAGACGCCGGCGACGACGCTCTGCGGCTTGCTCGAGGAGCAGGCGCGGCGCACGCCCCACGCGCCCGCGCTGATCGACGCCGATCATGAGCTGAGCTATGCGCAGCTGCGTCGGCAGGTCGCGCGATTGGCGCGGCGCCTCGCCGCGGCCGGAGTCGGGCGCGGCGATCTCGTGGCGATCGCTTTGCCACGCTCGGCGCGGCTGGCGATCGCGCTGATGGCGACGCAGCAGGCCGGCGCCGCCTATCTGCCGCTCGACACGAGCTATCCCGACGAGCGTCTGCGCTATATGGTCGAGGACGGAGCGCCGCGCCTCATCGTCACGGAGGAGGCGTCGCGCGGCCGGTTCGAGGGGCTCGCGCCGCTGCTCGCCTTCGACCGCTCGCCCGAGATCGACGAAGCGGACGAACCGTGCTTCGCCTCTCCCGCCACGCCCGATGATCCGGCCTATGTGATCTACACCTCTGGTTCGACAGGCCGACCGAAGGGCGTCGTCGTCTCGCATCGCGCCATCGTCAACCGGCTGCTGTGGATGCAGCACGAATATGGCCTCGGCGCGGGCGACGTCGTGCTGCAGAAGACGCCGTCGAGCTTCGACGTCTCGGTCTGGGAATTCTTCTGGCCGCTGATGGCCGGCGCGGCTCTCGTCATGGCGCCGCCGGAGGCGCATCGCGATCCGGCGGAGATTTTGCGGCTCATCCGCGCGCATCGTGTCACCACGCTGCATTTCGTTCCCTCCATGCTGGCGGCCTTCGTGTCGGCGACCGACGCCGCGCGCGCCGCCGAGGCGGAGAGTCTGCGCCGCGTCTTCTGCAGCGGCGAGGCGCTGTCGCGGGAGCTGGCGGAAGACTTCGGGGCTCTGTTCGGCGTTCCGCTGCACAATCTCTACGGTCCGACCGAGGCGGCGGTGGACGTGACCTATCAGCCGGCCTTCGGCGCTGCGCTCGAGACGCTCGAGACCGCCGGCGTTCCCATCGGCCGGCCGGTGTGGAACACGGGCGTTCGCGTGCTCGACGCCTGGTTGCGGGAGACGCCGATCGGCGTCGCGGGCGACCTCTATCTGACCGGCGTCCAGCTCGCCGAGGGCTATCTGCGGCGGCCATCGCTGACGGCGAGCCGCTTCGTCGCCGATCCGCAGGCCATGGGCGAGCGAATGTATCGCACCGGCGATATCGTCCGCCGGCGGCCGGACGGCGCGCTCGACTATCTCGGGCGCAGCGACGATCAGATCAAGATTCGCGGCCAGCGCATCGAGCTCGGCGAGATCGAGAGCGTCCTCGCCGAGCAGCCCGGCGTGGAACAGGCGGCGGTCGTCGCGCGAGTCTCCGCGGCGGGCGGCCTCGTCGGCGCGGATGAACGGCGGCTCATTGGATATGTGGTCGCGGGCGCCGAGATCGACGTCGAGGCGCTGCGCCGTGCTGTGGCGCAGAGGCTTCCGGCGCATATGACGCCGACGGCTATTGTGCGCCTGCCGGAATTTCCGCTCTCCGCCAGCGGCAAGCTCGATCGCAAGGCGCTGCCGGAGCCGGAGGCCGCGCCGCGCCGCCACGGACGCAAGCCGACTCCCGGCGTCGAGATGGCGCTCGCCGATCTCTTCGCCCGCGCGCTCGGCGTCGACCAGCTCGACGCGGACGATGATTTCTTCGCGCTCGGCGGACATTCGCTGCTGGCGATGCGCCTCGCCGCAGATATTCAGCGCGAGATGAAGGTCTCCGTCTCGGTCGGCCAGCTGATGGCCGCGCCGAGCGTCGAGAGCCTGGCGCGCGAATTATTCGCGGAGCGGCGCGAGGAGGATCGCCGCGCCGGCTTCGCCGAGACGCTGCGTCTGCGCGCTGGCGAGGGGCCGCCGCTCGTCTGCATCCATCCGGCCTCGGGCTTCTCCTGGCAATTCGGCGCGCTGACGCGCTATCTGCGCAGCGATTGGCCGGTGATCGCGCTGCAATCGCCGCGGCCCTCTGGGCCGATCGCCTCCTGCCGCAATATGGAGGAGGTCTGCGATCGGCATCTCGCGACGCTGCGCGAGAATCAGCCGCATGGTCCCTATCGGCTGCTCGGCTATTCGCTCGGCGGCGTCGTGGCGCAGGCGATCGCGGCGCGACTTTCGGCCGAAGGGGAGGAGATCGCCTTTCTCGGCCTGCTCGACACCTATCCCTCGGAAATCCAGGATTGGACCAAGCCGCTCGACGCGGCGGGCGAAGAGGAGATCGAGCGCGAGAAGGCGCTGTTCATGGACGCTTCGCAAGAGGCGCTCGATTCGACGCTCGCGCGTGAGAAGGCCGAGATGTTCGGCCACATCATGGCCAATTACGAGGACTCGGTCCGGCTGCTCGCCTCCGCGAAGACCCCTCGCTATGAGGGTGAGGCGACGCTCTTCGTCGCGCTGCGCACTCTGCCGGAAGGCATGGACGTCGAGGAGACCTGGCGGCCCTATGTCGGCGCGCTGAAATTCGTCGCCTTCGATTGTCCGCATACCGAGATCATCTCGCCGCGCATGCTGCGGGAGCTCGGCCCTGCGCTGAACGAGATTCTCGTCGCCATCGACGCGAAGCGAGGTCCCGAATGAGCGCTCTCGCACGCTTCGTCCGCAGATTCTCCAGCGATCGGACCAACATGACCCAAGCTCGCATTTTGACCGATTTCAGCCTGTTGCGGGACAATCGCGATTTCCGCGTCGTGTTCGTGGCGCGGACGCTGTCGCTGTTCGCGCTCGGCCTGCTCACCGTCGCGGTTCCCGTGCAGGCGCTGCAGCTGACCGGCTCACCCGCCGCCGCCGGATTCGTCGTCGCTTTCGGCGGCGTCGCGGCTTTCGTCGGGCTCCTCGCCGGAGGGGTGCTGGCGGATCGCCACGACCGCCGCAGGCTCATCCTCTTCGCGCGCGGAACCTGCGGCCTCGGCTTCGTCGCGCTCGCGCTCAACGCCTTCGCGGCCGCGCCCTCGCTCGTCGTCGTCTATGCGCTCGCGGCCTGGGACGGCTTCTTCAGCGCATTGGGCGTGACGGCGCTGCTCGCCGCGACGCCGGCCATCGTCGGACGCGAAAATCTCGCGGCCGCCGGCGCGCTCAATATGATCGCCATGCGGCTCGGCGGCGTCGCCGCGCCGGCGCTCGGCGGCCTGCTCATCACGTCGGCGGGCGTCGGCTGGACCTATGCCTGCGCCGCTGCCGGCGTTCTGCTGACGCTGGCGCCGCTGATGCGCCTGCCGCCGCTGCCGCCCACGGGCGCGAGCCCCGAGACGCCGGCGCGCGCGCTTCTATCGGGCCTGCGCTATCTCCTCGAAAATCGCATCGTCGGCGCCGTGGTCGCGGTGGGGACGCTGGCGAGCCTCGCCGGCGGCGCGCGCGTGCTGTTTCCAGCGCTCGCGAGCGCCTATGGGAACGGCCCGGCCGATGCGGGGCTCATGTATTCCGTCGTTCCGCTCGGCGCGACGCTCGGCGCGACGACGAGCGGCTTCGTCGCGCGCCTCGCGCGTCCGGGCCTCGCTCTGCTCGCCAGCGCCGCCGCCGCATTCGCGGCGCTGGCCGCGCTCGGCGCCGTCCGCGGACTGGTTCCGGCGCTGCTCGTCCTCGTCGTCTACGGCTATCTCGGCTCCATCGTCTCGCTGCTGCAATTCACTCTGGTGCAGAAGAACACGCCGGACCGGCTGCGCGGGCGCGTCAACGGACTCTGGACCGCGCAATTCATCGTTGGCGACGCGCTCGGCGCGCTCCTGCTCGGCCTGCTCGGGGGGATACTTCCACCCGCGCCGGCGGTGGGCGTCTTCGGCCTCGCCGCTCTTCTCTCCTTCTTGCCGATGGCGGCGGCCTTCGGCGCGCTGCGCCGATCGCCGGCCGAACCCGCCGCCGAAGGCGTGGCGATCGAAAAGGAAAAGCAGAGCCTCGCGCCCTCCGGCTGAGGCGCAACGCTCAGAACCAAACGAGGGACCGCTTTCTTTCCAAACGCGACGGCGCCTGCCGCCGCGGCTGGGAGCGCGCGTCCCGCTCGACCGATTTTCATTCGTCCACAAAGGAGCGCTCCGATGGACGCGATTGTCGCAGAAAGGCCTTCCAGAGAGATTTCGGCGCAGGCCGAAACGCCGTCGTTTCTGTTCAGCTCGCCCCATTTCGCCATAGAGGCCTATGGCGTTTTCGAGCGAATACGCACGCCCGCGGTCGGCGGCGGGGGCGCAGACAGCATTCTGCAGGCGGCGGTGGACGCCGCGCTGGCGAGAGCGCGTCGCGCGGGACAGGATCATCCGATCGTCGTCGGCGCGATCCCCTTCGACTCGCGTCAGCCCTCCTTCCTCTTCGCGCCGAAGACGCATCGCATCGGCGCGCCGGGCATGGCGACGAGCGCGCCGGAGGCGAAGGCCAGCGTTCCCGCGCTCTGGTATCGTAGCGTGCCGGGCCAGAGCGGATTCGAGGAGGCCGTCGCCCAGGCCGTCGCCAATTTTCGCGACGGCCTTGCGCGCAAGGCGGTGCTGTCGCGCATTCTCGAGATCGAATTCGCCGAGCGCGTCGACGCCGTCGCGATTCTCGAAATTCTGCGGCGGCAGAATCCCGCCGGCTATCATTTCCACGCGCCGCTGCCCGACGGCGGCGTTCTGCTCGGCGCGAGCCCCGAGCTGCTGATCCGCAAGATCGGCGGCTCCATCCGCTCCAATCCGCTGGCGGGCTCGGCGAAGCGCATCGCAGAGCCGGAAGAGGATGCGCGCGTCGGGCGCCGTCTCCTGCAATCGAGCAAGGACAATTTCGAGCATAGGCTCGTGATCGACGAAATTCGTCGTCTGCTCGAGCCCTTATGCGCCGAGCTGCGGATCCCGGACGAGCCGGCGCTGATGAACACGCCGACCATGTGGCACCTCTCGACCGCTATCTCCGGCGAGCTCGCCGACGGACGTCTCTCCGCGCTGCAGCTCGCGAGCCTGCTGCATCCGACGCCGGCCATATGTGGGTCGCCGACTGCGCAAGCGCGCATGCTGATCGAGCGGCTGGAGCCTTTCGATCGCGGCTTCTTCGCCGGAATCGTCGGCTGGTGCGATGAGAGCGGCGATGGCGAATGGGCGATCGCCATTCGTTGCGGCACGGTGAACGAGATGGTCGTGCGCCTGTTCGCCGGAGCGGGGATCGTCGAGGCCTCCGACCCGCGCGCCGAATGGGCGGAAACCGAAGCCAAGCTCGCCACCATGCTGCGCGCTTTCGGCGTCGAGCGGGAGATCGCGCAATGAGCGTCGATTTCACTCCCTGGCCCGAAGATTTCGCGCGCCGCTATCGCGAGAAGGGCTATTGGCGCGGCGAGCCTCTGACCGCTCTGCTCACGAAGCGGCTGGAGATCGCCCCCGACGCCACGGCGATCATCTGCGGCGAACGCCGCTTCAGCTACGCGGAGCTCGACGCCTGGTCGACGAGCCTCGCCATAGGCTTCTCGCGCCAGGGCCTGCGCGCCGGCGACACGGCGCTCGTGCAGCTCCCCAATGTCGCGGAATTCTACGCGGTGTTGTTCGCTCTGCTGAAAATCGGCGTCGCGCCGGTCAATGCGCTGTTCAGCCACAATCGCCTCGAGCTGTCGGCCTATGCCGAGCAGATACGGCCCGCCCTGCTCATCGCTTGCGCGCGACATCCGCTGTTCGCCAATGGCGCTTATGTCGAAGCCTTGCAGATCGCCATTCCGGCGCTGCGCGTCGTGCAGATTCTCGGCGAGACGTCTTATGCGGAAAGCCTCGCGCCTTTCGCCGAGCGTCGCTACGACGTCTCGGCGCGAGAGCTGCGCGGCTCAGCGCCGCAAGAGGTCGCCTTTCTGCAATTGTCGGGCGGCAGCACGGGAACGCCGAAGCTCATCCCACGCACCCATGACGATTATTATTACAGCCTGCGCCGCAGCGCGGAGATTTGCGGACTGACCGAGAACAGCCGCTATCTCTGCGCGCTGCCGGCGCCGCATAATTTTCCGCTCAGCTCGCCGGGCGCGCTCGGCGTGTTTCACATGGGCGGAACGGTCGTGCTGGCGCCGGACCCGAGCCCATTCGTCTGCTTCGATCTCATCCGTCGACATGGCGTCGACATCGCCGCCGTCGCGCCGCCGATCGCCATGCTCTGGCTGGAGGCCGCGGTCGATGTGGCGCCCCTTTCGAGCCTACGCCTGCTGCAGGTCGGCGGCGCGCGGCTCGCCGAAACGGTCGCGCGGCGCATTCCCGCGACGCTCGGCTGCCGCTTGCAGCAAGTGTTCGGCATGGCCGAAGGGCTGGTGAATTACACGCGCCTCGACGATGACGAGGCGACGATCTTCGCGACGCAGGGTCGGCCCATGTGCGAGGACGATGAGGTGAAGATCGTCGATGCGCAGGGCGCGCCGGTCGGCGCCGGCGAGATCGGCGAATTGCTGACGCGTGGACCTTATACGTTCCGCGGCTATCATCGCGCCGCCGAGGAGAACGCCCGCGCCTTCGACGCCGAAGGCTTTTATCGCTCCGGCGATCTCGTGCGCATGACGGAGACGGGACATATTCAAGTCGTCGGGCGCAAGAAGGATCAGATCAACCGCGGCGGCGAGAAATTCGCGGCCGAGGAGCTCGAGACTCTGCTGCTGACCCACGCCCAAATCGCCGACGCCGCGCTGGTCGCGACGCCTGACGCGCTGATGGGCGAGAAGAGCTGCGCCTGCGTCGTGGCGCGCGGCGACGTGCGACCGCTCGCATTGCGCAAGCATTTGCGCGCGCTCGGCGTCGCCGAATTCAAGTTGCCGGACCGATTCGAATTTCTCGAGCGGTTGCCGGTCACGGCCGCCGGCAAGATCGACAAGCGCGCCTTGCGCGATCTCGTCTCGAGCAGACCCGCTTCCTGATGCGTGGAGAGGACACGACAATGGCCATTCCCCGGCTTCCGACCTATTCGCTGCCGCGGCCCGAGGATTTTCCGAAGAACAAGGTCGGCTGGACTTTCGCGCCGGAGCGCGCCGTGCTGCTCATTCACGACATGCAGGATTATTTCCTGCATTTCTTCGGCGAAGAGAGTCCGCTCGTCGCGCAGCTCGTCGCCAATGTCGCGGCGTTGCGCGCTTTCTGCAAGTCGCGCGGCGTTCCTGTCGTCTACACGGCGCAGCCGATCGACCAGAGCCCGAAGGACCGCGGCCTGCTGAACGATATGTGGGGGCCTGGGCTGAATGCGCATCCGCAGCTGAAGGACATAGCCGCGGCGCTGGCGCCCGAAGGCGACGACATGGTGCTCGTCAAATGGCGCTACAGCGCGTTCCAGCGTACGCCGCTCGAAGCGATGATGAGAGAGTGGGCGCGCGATCAGCTCGTGATCTGCGGCGTCTATGGGCATATCGGATGTCTCACGACAGCGCTCGATTCCTTCATGCGCGATTTCGAGACTTTCGTCGTCGGCGACGCCATCGCCGATTTTTCGCCCGAAGACCACGACATGACCTTGCGCTATGTCGCGGGCCGCTGCGGCGTCGTCGTCGCCGCGGATGCGCTGATCGGCGCGCCGGCGCCGCGCCTGACGCGCGCGCAAGTCGAAGCGCGCGTGCGAACGCTCATCTCGCTCGACGGAGAGATTTTCGATCCAAGCGAAAATCTCATCAACTACGGGCTCGATTCAATTCGCGTCATGACGCTGGTGACCGAGTGGCGCAAGCTCGGCGTCGAGATCGGCTTCGTCGATCTCGCCGACAATCCGACGCTCGACGGCTGGTGGGCGCTGATCGAGCGCAAGCTCGCAGCGGCGTGATCATTCTCGTCACGAAAGGAGGGTCGAGATGAATTCTGCGCAGAGTCCGCAGATGAGCTTCACGGGCAAGCGCGTCTGGGTGACGGGCGCGGGGCAGGGGATCGGCCTTTGCGCCGCGACGACATTCGTCGCGCTCGGCGCGAATGTCGTCGGACTGGACAAGGCATTCGCAGAAGCGCGCTATCCCTTTCGCACGCTCGTCGTCGATATCGCCGATCACGAGCAGGCGGAGCGCGCCTGCGCGCGTCTTCTGGACGAATCGGGGCGGCTGGATGTGCTCGTCAACGCGGCGGGAATTCTGCGTCTCGGCGCGACGGAGGAGGTGAGTCTCGAGGACTGGCGCGCCTCTTTCGACGTCAATGTCTCGGGGGCCTTTCATCTGCTCCGCAACACGATCGCGCAATTCAAGCGCCAGCGCTCCGGCGCCGTGGTTACGGTCGGCTCCAATGCGGCGCATGTTCCGCGCCTGTCGATGGCGGCCTATTGCGCCTCCAAGGCTGCGCTCGCCAGCCTCACGCATTGCGTCGCGCTGGAGCTGGCGCCCTTCGGAGTGCGATGCAATCTCGTTTCTCCCGGCTCGACCGACACGCCCATGCAGCGCTCCCTGTGGCGCGCGCCGGACGCCGAGCAGCGCGTCATTGTCGGCTTTCCAGAGGCGTTCAAGCTCGGCGTTCCGCTCGGCAAGATCGCGACGCCGCAGGAGATCGCCAATGTCATCGCCTTTCTGGCGTCGGATCTCGCGAGCCATATCGTCATGCAGGATATTGTCGTCGACGGCGGCGCCATACTGACGGCCTAGCTCTTCCGCGCCGCTTGCGAAGTTCGGACTGGCTCGAATGGAGTCGCGCAAGGACGTCGCGGAGACTCACGTGATCGACGCAAATCAGAATGTCGCCGCTGTCGCTGGACGACAACCGCTTTATTCGGAGCTGTCGAAGGGGCCTATGTGAGCAGCGCGCCTCCATAGAGCCCGCCCCCATAGGCCAAGCCGCCGGCGCCTCTCGCGCCCGTCGAAGAGACGCTGGAAAGACTCGTCGCCGATCTACGCCGCGTGAACGAAAAAATCTGCGCGCCAGCGACAACACGATCGGACGCGTGCTCAAAAAAACATTCTCAAACCGCATCTTTCGCGGCAATGGGTGATTCCTCCCGACGCCAACGCCGCCTTCGTGGCCGCGATGGAGGACACGCCAAAGCACGGCAGCTGGCTCGACATGGCCGAGTCGGAACTCGGCGTTCTGTCCTCGCAATGTCTCGCTCGCCGTATTGCAGACAAAGCCGCGCTCGGAGCGCCTATACCCTTCGCTTTAGATGACTCAGACCACTAGCTTACAAGAAAAGCGTTTCCGATATTCGCGAGAGCCCGTCCTTCAAGATCATGGAGCTGATCGAGAAGCGCGGCGGCGCCTGCTGCTACGCCGATCCCCATGTGCCGGTCATCCCACCGACGCGCGAGCACGCCGATTTCGTCGGGCGTAAGTCGGTGGATATTACAGCCGAAACTCTAACGGGCTACCATGCCGTTTTGATCTCCACTGACCATGACGCCGTGGATTACACTCTCATTCGCGACAACGCCCGTCTCGTCATCGACACGCGCAACGTGTTCGCCGTCATCGATTGCTTCAAGCTTTCGCCGACACGTTCGGGACGCTGGCTGCGAATGAATGTGCGATGATCGAGGAAGAACTTGAGATAAGGCGCGTCCTTGTCGCGGAGCGCCGATCAGTCGGCCTGATCCTCGGCGACGTAGGCGAGATCGTCGAGGACCCGCAAATGACATTTGTCGAGCTTGTCGATCGCGGCTTCGAGAGTGAGATCGCGTCGCGCGACTTGCAGTCTCTGGACGATATCCCTCGTTCTCGCGAAGAGAACGCGCCAGCCGTTTTCGATGAGCGCCGGGCGCCGCACTCGTTGGCCGGCGAGATTTGTCTCATCCGTTTCGGGGTGAACCGTGGTTCAGTTCGACGGCAGATTCGTGAAAATTTTTGAAAGAAGC